>DAOUSQ010000118.1 GCA_030627145.1 Syntrophomonadaceae bacterium
TGTTAAGCATACATTAGGGAAACATAATATAGAATATATCCAGTAAAAGTGGTACATTATTTATTGTATCTATTTGAACTACCAAAATTGAGGTGTTAATCTTGACAATAACCGGTTCCATAGGTATTTTTGATTCAGGTGTGGGAGGGTTAACAGTTGTAAAAGCTTTACTGGAACAACTCCCAAATGAAAATTTTATTTATCTTGGTGATACTGCTCATGTTCCTTATGGTAACAAGTCAGAACAGCAGTTATTTTCTTATGCCAGGAATATTATTTCTTTTCTCGTAAGCCGAAAAGTTAAAGCTATAATAGGAGCCTGTGGGACTCATTCTTCAGTAACGCTTCCTGTTATATCCAAACAGTATTCTTTGCCTTTATTAGGAGTGGTTAAGGCGGGTTCCAGGTCAGCAGTCCGGGTTACCCGAAATGGTTTGATAGGTGTGGTTGCAACACAGGCAACGGTAAATAGACTGGCCTATACTGAAGAAATAAAAGCAAATAATTCAGATTTTAAAGTTTTTGAAATGGCATGTCCGCGATTAGTGCCATTGGTGGAAAAAGGAAAACTGGATGGAAAAGAAGTCAGAGAAGCAGTAAAAGAATATGTGGGGCCTCTTATGGAGCGGGGAATTGACACCCTGGTCATGGGATGTACACATTATCCTTTTCTGGCATCGGTGATTAAAGAATTTGTTGGCAAAACAGTTGTTTTAGTAGACCCTTCTTATGAAACCATAGAGGAGCTAAAAAATATTTTTGCACAACAGGGTTTGTTCAATAACAGTGGGACCAGGCGGGTGAGTGAATTTTATGTCAGTGGTAATGATGATTCTTTTTATAAAGTGGGAAATAAATTAATAGGAAATATCATAAAAGAAGTATACAGGATAAATTTGGATTGAGGTGGTAATATGGGGAAAATAGGGTTTACTACCAGTATACCGGCTGAAATTATTCTAGCAGCGGGAAAAATTCCGGTAGATTTAAATAATGTGTTTATTAATTCAAAAAGAGCTCAAACGATGGTTGATATAGCAGAAGAGGCAGGATATCCTCGTAATACCTGTGGATGGATAAAAGGGTTATACTCCACGGCTTTAGAAAACTCAATGGAAGCGGTAATAGCTGTAATGCAGGGAGATTGTAGCAATACACAGGCACTTATGGAAACCCTACAGCTTAAAGACCAAAATATTATTCCTTTTGCTTTTCCTTTTGACCGGGATAGAAAAATGCTTGAAGTTCAAGTGTACAAGCTAATGGATTATTTTAATGTAAATATGGAAAAGGTTTTAAAAGAAAAGGCTAAACTGGATGAAATTCGAAAATTATGCTGGGAACTTGATATAATGACATGGCGCGACAATCTTGTAAGCGGTTTTGAAAACCATTATTACCTGGTTTCTTCCAGTGATTTTAATAGTAACCCTGACAAATATCAGAATGATTTGCAGGATTTTTTATATAAAGCTAAAAAGCGAAGCCCGTTTAAAGATGAAGTGCGCCTGGCTTATATCGGAGTCCCACCCATATTTACCGATCTTTATAATGTCCTGGAGTCAATGGGAGCCCGTGTAGTATTTAACGAGGTACAACGCCAGTTTTCTATGCCTTTTGAAACCGCAGACATTTTTGAACAGTACCTTGCCTATACTTATCCTTATGGAGTATTTGCCCGTCTGAAAGATATTAAGGAACAACTAGAACAGAGAGAAGTCGATGGAATTATTCATTATACCCAGACTTTTTGTTTTCGTCAGATTGAAGATCTTATATTTAGAGAAAAGATAAAAAAACCGTTTTTAACACTGGAGGGAGATAGACCGGGAAAACTGGATGCCCGAAGTCGCATGCGGATTGAAGCTTTTATTAATATGCTTAAATAAAAAAGTGAGGAGTGAGGCGTGAGGCGTGAGGAGTCGTGACCGGGTTATCAACCAGAAGAATATGCTTATGACAATCCCTTACCCCTAACTCCTAACGCCTTACGAAAATTATGATAGGGATAGATCTGGGATCAAGAAGTATAAAAATTGTACAGATGAATGATAAAGATATAATACACCATGCAGTATATGATACTATTAGATTTTATCGTAAATATGGAAGTGCTGGAAAAAGTGGCTTGAAATTAAATTTAGCAGAACTGGGTTTTGCCAGTGACAGTCTTATTGCTACAGGATATGGTAAAATAACGGTACAAATTGAAGGTGCTGTTCATATTCCAGAGATACAGGCCCATGTAAAAGGTGCTGTTTTTCAAAGCGGATTAACTGATTTTACTCTGCTTGACATAGGTGGACAGGATACCAAAGTAATACAGGTGAGAAATTCACAGGTGATAGATTTTATGACAAATGACCGCTGTGCAGCTAGTTCGGGCAGATATATGGAAAATATGGCTGCTGTTCTTGGTATTGACATTAGAGAGTTGTCTTTGTATAGTAAAGAACCTGTTGAACTAAATTCAACCTGTGCTATTTTTGGCGAAACTGAAATAATTGCTAAAATAGTTGAAGGATATTCAATCCCTAAATTGGCTGCTGGAGTAAATTATTCACTATATAAACGCTTTTCTAATTATTTAAAAAAGCTTCATAGTAAGACGATACTGGTATCAGGTGGTGTAGCTATGAATTTAGCTCTGCTTGAAATTATTGCAAAAGAGACCGGGTGCCAGGTTATTAAAGTTTCTGAACCCCAGTTGAACGGGGCTATTGGCTGTTGTGTATATGAAAAGGATTTGTAATGGAATTAATTGTAATAGGATGCTGGTCACCTTTTCCAAAGACAGGAGAAGCATGTTCTGGGTACCTGATAAAGCATAAAAATACTAGTATTTTATTAGACTGTGGTCACTCGGTCTTTTCCCATCTTGGCAAATATCACGATTTTTCCTACCTTGATGCCATTTTTGTCAGTCACTTTCATCCTGATCATTATGTAGATCTTTATGCTTTTCGTCATGCGATCAGGGGTCTGATATATGCCGGTAAAAGAAATAACCCGTTAAAGGTTTATTTACCGGGCGAACCTTTTAATGAGTTTAATTACTGGTCAAAACTTCCCGAATTAGAAGTTATCCAGGTGAGAGAAGGAATAGACTATCAGGTTGAAGAAATAAAGATGAGCTTTTTAAAAATGAGGCATTCTATGACTGGCTATGCAGTCAAGGTTACTGCAGGTAATTCCAGTTTATTTTATACAGGAGATACTGCATTAACTGAGAATCTTAAAGCAGCAGATAACGTTGACCTGCTTTTAGCAGAGGCAACTCTGGTTGATGCTGAAACAGAGTACGCGCGGGAAAGCGGTCACATGACGTGTAGTGATCTTGGATTATTGGCCTGTAATACTTCACCTGGCTTACTGGTTGCAACACATTTCTGGCCGGGTTATTCCAGGGAACAAATTATAAAAGAGATTGGATCCATTTATAAAAATGAGTTCCTTTTAGCCCATTGTGGATTGAAATTATATTTCTAGATAGTTAGGGGTGGGAAAAATGCGCAGTATTAATATTACTGAAATAAAAAAGGCTGTAGAAGAGGCAGTGTTAAATGCGAATACCCATTTGCCGGAAGATATAGTTTCTTCTCTACAGTCTTCTTTAGAGAAAGAAACTTCAAAAAGGGCACGCTCTTTCTTAAAAACTATCCTGGAGAATGCTGAGCTTGCTGCATGTGAAGGGATAGCATTATGTCAGGATACAGGTATGGAGCGGTTTACCTGGCAGCAGTGGGGGGGCTGGAGTATACCTGGCAAAAAAAATATAGAAGTAGAGACTATTGCTTATCCTGAACTGGGTTCAGAAGCTCTCTTGAAAATGGAGGTACAAGATTTCCCCTGTATTGTTGCAATTGATGCTAAGGGTAATAATATATATGATCGTTATTAACTCAACATTCGGAGTTAACAATACCTGAGTTGATATAATATATAGAATATGAATATTTCTACCAAAGAATAACAAGTAAGGAGTTAGGTGTAAGGATTTCTTGTAAGCAAAGTTTTCTTAATTTAATGATTATTTACCTAGCGCTTTACTTCTAACCCTTCACTTATCAGTTAA
>DAOUSQ010000011.1 GCA_030627145.1 Syntrophomonadaceae bacterium
AGACAGGTATTAAATCAATTGATGCTCTTTTGACCTGTGGAATAGGGCAAAGAATAGGGATTTTTTCCGGGAGTGGTGTGGGAAAAAGTACTTTACTGGGTATGATAGCGCGTAATAGTTCTGCCGATGTCAATGTTATAGCTTTAATTGGTGAACGAGGAAGGGAAGTTCTAGAATTCATTGAAAAAGACCTTGGTCAAATGGGACTGGAACGTTCAGTTATTATAGTTTCTACATCTGATCAACCTGCTCTTTTACGGGTTAAAGGTGCACTGGTGGCTACTTCAATAGCAGAGTTTTTTAGAGACCAGGGGAAGAATGTACTACTTATGATGGATTCTGTAACACGATTTGCCATGGCTCAAAGGGAAATTGGGCTGGCAGTTGGAGAACCGCCAACTACCAAAGGTTATCCCCCATCAGTTTTTGCACTGCTTCCCAAACTTCTGGAAAGGGCCGGAAACCTGGATGGTGGTTCTATTACCGGATTGTATACTGTTCTGGTTGATGCTGATGATATGAATGAACCGATTGCAGATGCAGTTAGAGGTATACTGGATGGGCACATAGTACTTTCAAGGGAACTTGCTACCCAAAATCATTTTCCGGCCATAGATATTCTGGAAAGTGTCAGCAGGTTAATGCCTGATATAGCAGATCCGCAGCAGTTGAAGATGGCTTCAAAGCTGAAAAACTACCTTGCCCTATACCGGAAAAATCAGGATTTAATTAATATTGGAGCCTATCAAAAAGGGACTAATCTCGAAATTGATAGGGCAATAGAGATTTATCCATTGATTCAGCAGTTTCTTAAACAGGATATAGTGGAGATCAGTTCATTTAAAGAAACTATCGATGCTCTTGCAGGTATTGCTGGAGAAGAGGTGTAGCAGTTGCGAAAATTTATATTTCCACTGGAAAATGTTCTGGAGTACAGACAAAACATTGAAGAGCATGAAAGAGAACTCCTGGTGAGAGTAATACAAAGGGCACAGGTGGAAGAAAAGTTTTTAAACGAACTATCTCTTAGTAGGGAACAGCATTTAAATTCTTATAAACCGGGTAAAGTTAATTTAACCATTATGCAGCAGCAGGAGGTCCATCTCCAACTCCTGAACTCTAGAATTAACAGTCAACTTAAAAAACTGGTAGAGACAAAAAAGTCAGTTGAGATTCATAACAGAAAACTGGTTGATGCCAGACAAAAAAGAAAAATGATAGAAAATATCAAGAAAAAACGACTGGAGGAATACCACAGAGAGCAGGCAAAAGAGGAACAGGGGATCCTTGATGAAGTGGGAATAGCTGCGTATCACAGAAAAAATAACTGGTAAAAAATTGTCACATTGAAAGGGGGTGAGAAGGTGCAACAGATGTCTAAAGCAGTTGAGCTAATAACCATTAATAATTCGGCAAAAGCAGCCAGAAAAACCAGTGAAAATAATAATAGCTGTAATAAAAAAAAGGATAAACACTTCATAAAAACTCTAGAACAAAAGTTAACTGGAGTTACACCGGGGATCTTGCAGGTCAAAAAGCAAGTGTCTGAAAGTAAGAAAAATGAACAGGAGAATGGGGGAAATAGCATTATTACCCCATTGCTGGTTCTGGATACTAAGGATTTAAGAACTATTTCCAGGGTTATAGTTGAAGAAAAGACAATTGGTGTTCAGGGCCAAAAAATTAAAGATAGCTTTGCCTGTATTAAAATCCCTGAAAGAGGTCTTGTACTGGGGTTAAGAGCTACCAACATGACTGCAAATTCAGTTGGGGCCAAACAGCATAACATGGGAGTAGATTCACCGAAAAGTGAAGAAAAAGCTGCTTATTCAGGTTTCAGTGATGGAGATTCTCCTGAAGCGGCAGCCAAAAATCCCAAATACTTTAGCGTAAAAAAAATGGCAACATGTAACAAAAAAATAGCAGCTGGGAAAATTAACCATGGAAGGTTTGGCACGAAAGAAAAGACAGCAAATATCATAGCTAAAGAAACTGGTGCTATCAGGGAAAGCAGGACTGGCAGGATTGACAGAAGAGGGGGAGAAGGTAAAGATATCCCTCGGTACATAGCAACAGAGAAAGAAGGTTTGGTAAAAGCTGAAAACTTAGAAATTGGAGCTAAACAATCCGGTGAAACAAAAGAAAACAATACCAGCAATATAAAGAAAAGGGAAAAGGGAAATAGTTCCCGGAACACAGTAAAAAAAGCAACAGATTTTACCGGAGATAAAATTGCTAATAGTAAAGCTGAAGTTCAAGATAACAATGAGGATAGAATAAATGGTAGTTCTACTAGTAAACCGGTTTTACGTGGATTTAATGAAAAAGAGACAGAGCCATTTCACAGAGTACAGCAAAAACATTACGAACAGGCAGCAGGTAAGCCAGCGTTTACAGGATTTAATTTTGTGGAAAAACCGGCTTCTATACCGAAAAAGACTATTCTACCAAGATCACAGGTTGGTCATATGACCAGGCAGATGATTACGAAAATAAAAGCCGGGATTTCGGGGAATAAACAGTCAAGCCTGGAGATTAGCCTGAAGCCTGAATATTTAGGAAAAGTAAAGATTCAGCTCCATTCGACTGACGGGATGGTATCAATCCGGGTTATTGCTGACAACGGAGAAACAGCTAATTTGCTTAACTCAAATCTTCAATATATCAGGGACAATATAGAACAGCAGGGTATTAAACTGCAACACCTGGGAGTGGGACTGGAAAACCACCAGGAGCAGGGAAGTTATTCCGGTAATGATGGTAGAGAAAGTAATCAAAAGAATGCATTCTTGGCGTCAAATTTAGATGATCAGTATGAAATTATAGAAAAGAAAGAACCATATTCTCTATTATCACATAGTCTCAATCTCCTGGCATAAAAGGGGGTATTAGATAATGACAATTACAGGTATTACAGGAAGTGTTGATCCGGGGGCACCAGTTAAGTACGAGAATATATCCAGTAGTGTTCAGCAAGAGCTGGGTAAAAATGAGTTTCTCAAGATACTTGCTGCAGAATTGCAGAACCAGGACCCCACTGATCCAATGGATAATAAAGATTTTATAGCTCAATTGGCCCAGTTCAGTTCCCTAGAACAAATGGAGCAGATGTCCGAGTCTTTTGCAGCACTTGATAAAAGCCTGGGGGACTACCTGGAAATGCAGGGTGAGATTAATGGTTCTCTTCTTATTATGCAATCAGCAGCACTTATAGGCAAGAATATCACAGCGAATGTAGATGGAAGAAATATAGAGGGCGAGGTTACATCCATCAGGATTGATAATTCCATTCCCTGCGCCGTAATAGGTGAAACTACTGTACCGGTGAGTTCAATAGAAAAAATATGGGAAGTAGAAGATACCGGGAGTGAGGAAAATCTTGAACGAAGTTAATCTTCATCATGTTGTTTTACCAGTTCCAGCTGTTGAAAGACCACAGGTTGAAAACTTAAAAAGAACTGGATCTGGACAGGAATTTAAAGAAATTCTCCATAAAAAATTAGAGCCAGATAGACTAAAATTCAGCAGTCACTGTTTGAAAAGACTGGAGCAAAATAGAATTCAGCTATCTTTAAATCAGGTAAACAGGCTGAACAGTGCGGTAGAAAAAGCCGGGCTCAAAGGCGCCAGAGATTCTTGTATCATTATGGATGATATGGCGTTTATAGTTAGTGTTAATAACAGGACGGTAATAACAGTCGTTGATGGACAGAGAATGAAGGAGAATGTTTTTACGAACATTGATAGTGCAGTTGTTTTATAGGCTGGACCTCTCTGGGGAAGCCCTGGCCTGCCGAACGAAAGAAGCAGGCTGCTGCACAAGAAAAAATTTTTTGTGGGAGGTTAATTATTTATGATGCGTTCACTTTATTCTGCAGTTTCCGGACTGCAGACACACCAGGTAAAAATGGATATAGTAGCTAACAACATTGCCAATGTAAATACTCCAGGTTATAAAAAGAGCCAGATAACATTTCAGGATGTACTCAGCCAGATGACGAAAGATGCGAGTGCACCTAGTACGGATTCGGGGGGAGTTAATCCAATACAGGTAGGAAATGGGGTTATGGTGGGAGCTGTTAATACTGTCTATTCCCAGGGTGCAGTCTCTACTACCAGTAACAGTACAGATTTAATGATACAGGGCGAAGGGTTTTTTAAATTAAAGCGGGGGACTCAAGAATATTATACTCGTGCTGGTGCTTTTTGTTTTGATGCTTCCGGAGACCTGGTAAATTCATCTAATGGAATGTATGTGATAGATACAGGTGGGAGTAAAATTAATATACCTTCTATTCAAACAGTAAAAAGTATTAATGTAACAGCAAATGGAGAGGTAAAGTATATTGACTCAAGTGGAGATCCTCAAGTTGCAGCTACTATTGGGCTTGTAAAGTTTCCTAATCCATCAGGCTTAGAAAAAGTGGGAGAAAACTTGTTTATTGAAAGTAATAACTCGGGAGCTGCTACAGATATGAAAGAACCCGGGACGGATGGTACAGGGACTTTAATTTCAGGTGCACTTGAAATGTCAAATGTTGATCTATCCCAGGAGTTTACAGATATGATAATAACCGAAAGAGGTTTTCAGGCCAATGCCAGGACTATACGTGTTTCAGATGAAATGCTTCAAGAGTTAATAAACCTCAAGAGGTAAGCCTTTGAGGTTAAGTAATATACTATCAGGCGGCGCGGGAGAGGTGACCAGTTTTTGCAAAAATGGGATATATTAACTCCGCTGGGGATAGGACTTGGTTGTACTATAATATTTTTGGCCATATCCATGGGTAGCAGTATAGGAATATTTCTAAGTATAACATCTTTTCTTATAACTGTAGGCGGCTCATTCTGTGCCCTTCTGGTTAATTATCAATGGAAACAGGTATGCATGGTATTTAAGACATTAAAAAAGCTTATTTTCCTGGACCCTGTTGATAAAAAAGAAATGGTTGATATATTTATAGATTTAGCACGAAAAAGTCGAAAGGAAGGACTTCTGGTGCTTGAAGGTGATATAGAGCGTTTGGATGACCGCTTTTTTCAAAAAGGGCTGCGCTTAGTAGTTGATGCTGTTGAACCGGAGCATATCAAAGAAATTTTAACGGCTGATATGCAAGCTACTGCCTTCAGGCACCAGATTGGTCAGGGCATTTTTAGAACATGGGGAGCTTTTTGCCCCGCTTTTGGAATGATAGGAACACTCATAGGGCTGATTCAAATGCTGTCAAAACTTGATGATCCCAGTGCCCTGGGACCATCAATGGCCCTGGCTCTTATTACCACTTTTTATGGTGCCTTACTGGCAAACCTGGTTTTTATTCCCATTGCCGGGAAACTGGAACTGCTCAGTGATGAAGAAAACTTTAACAAGAGAATAATTCTTGACGGACTAGTAGCCGTACAGGGCGGAATGAACCCACGAGTTCTTGCAGAAAAGCTGAGTTCCTATATAGAATCTGAAAATTTTTCAGGAAAAGAAGAAGTGAAAAATAATGCTCAACTTTGGTAAAAAAAGAAAAGAAGACAATTCTTCTTCATGGCTGACAACTTTTTCTGATTTGATGACATTGCTCTTAGTGTTTTTTGTACTACTTTATTCTTTTTCTGTCATTGATCAGTTGAAATTTCAGCGCTTTATGGCGTCATTTCAAGGTGTGGGGATTTTAAACCGGGGAGATGAACCACTTGATAAGACCAGGGATCATGATTATGAAATATCTTCAGACGAAGTACAAAAAAATGCTCAAAATGTAGATGTACAGGCCAGTGCTCTCCTGCAGGAAACTTTTGATACGGTTCAGGAGTATGTTCAGGAAAACAATTTGGATATTGATATTTCGGTACGTTATAAAGACCGGGGAGTGGTGTTGGAGATAAAAGATGAGATTTTATTCGAATCGGGTAAAGCGGTTTTAAAGCCTGAAGCACGTGTAATTTTAAAGCAAATAAGTGCTCTTTTGCAAAAAATGCCAAATTCTATTTCAGTTGAAGGTCATACGGATAATCGCCCTATTCACAATGCCCGTTTTCCAAGTAACTGGGAACTATCTACCGCCAGGTCACTTGCAGTGGTAAGATATATGTCTGAAAACCTGGGTCTGAATCCAGGAAGGTTTGCTGCCGTAGGGTATGGTGAATATCGACCTGTAGTTTCCAATGATTCTCCTGAAAACATGGCCAGAAATCGAAGGGTTATGATAGTTATAAATACTGATGACCTATATATATCAGAAAAAGGAGCAGATGGAAATGATTCCTGAAGTGCAAGAAGAAATTAAACCTGAGAAGAAGAAACCCTGGCTGTGGATTTCACTGGGGATGATATTATTAATACTATCAACCTGTATTTATTTATATTTTGCTATATGGGGAGATGGCTCAGAGAAAAAGGAAGGTATTGAAGGTTTAAAAAAGATATCTCTGTCAAGTTTCACAGTTAACCTTGCCGATTCACACAGTAAAAGATATTTGAGGACAAAAATTACCCTGGAATTTTACTCTAAAGAAGTAGAAAAGGAATTGGAGTTTTCTCAACACCGGGTAAAAGATGTAGTCCTGGAAGTTCTTCGTAGTAAAAAAGTCAGTGATGTGGATACTCCAGAAGAGACGGAACTACTCAGGAAAGAATTGCTAAAAGCAGTTAATTCACGATTAACTAAGGGGAAAATAACAGGACTTTATTTTGAAGAATTTATTATCCAGTAGAAGGAGATATGGGTTATGGCGCTCTGGAATTTAAGTGAAGAACAGATAAAACAGAAGTTAAATATAGTTACAGATGATGAGGTAAAGACAAAAAACATCAGAAAAGTCCAGTTTTCTCCACTGGGACCCTCCAGCGTTAAAGAGGAAAAGAAAGATATTAGTTTTTTAAAGGAAATTGACCTGTTATTAGAAGCTGAACTTGGAAGTACGACATTAAGCCTGAAAGAAGTATTGAACATGTCTGAGGGGGATGTCATTACCTTGAGTAAGATGGTTGGGGATACAGTAGATTTAAAAACAAATAATGTCTGGTTGGCTCAGGGAGAGGTTCTTGTGATAAATGAAGTCCTGGGAATAAGAATAAGTTCTCTGGATAAGGAGTAAAAACTTTTGTCAGGGATGTGAATATCTTGGAATGGAATTTTTGGGGAGCTTTAATAAGAATAATAATTTGTTTACCAATAGTGTTGATATTAATATATCTGGTAATAAAGTTTGGACTGGCCAGAAATTATAGCAGGTCACAGGGAAAACTCAAGGTTTTAGAACAAGTGATCTTAGCACCTAAGGCTACAATAAATGTTGTTAAAGTTGGAGATGAATATTTTCTTATTGGCTCGACAGAAAAAGATATTACTCTACTAAAACAACTGGAGGATTATCCGGAAAATGATATACAGCAAAGTCATTATAGTTTTGCTGATTTCCTTAGGAGCTTTACCAGGAGAAATGGCAGGAATGAATAAGAAGATATTTTATAAATTATTTGGAGTATTCCTTTTTTTGTTATTATTAATAGTTTCACTAAAAGTAAGTCCAGTATCTGCTGCACCAGTACCGGGAATAGACCTGCAGGTTAGAAATACTGATAACCCGCAGGAAGTTGTCGATTCCTTAAAATTGCTGGGAATTCTAACAGTGCTTGCACTTGCACCTGCTATTTTGATAATGATGACTTCATTTACCCGGATCATTGTGGTCTTATCATTTGTACGCAGTGCACTGGCGACACAGCAGATACCACCAAATCAGGTACTGATAGGACTGGCACTTTTTCTAACTTTTTTTACTATGGCCCCGACCTATCAGGAAATAAACAGGGAGGCAATTCAACCCTACCTGGCCGGTGAAATGACACAGAAGGAAGCTCTGGACAATGTGGCAGGCCCTTTAAAAAATTTCATGTTAAAGCAGACACGAGAAAAAGACCTATCACTTTTTATAAAGATGTCGAATTCAGACAGACCTGAAAATAAACAAGACCTGTCACTTGGTGTATTAATGCCAGCATTTACGATAAGTGAACTTAAGACAGCTTTCCAGATGGGTTTTTATATTTATGTACCTTTTTTGGTAATAGATATTGTTGTAGCCAGTACATTAATGTCCATGGGGATGTTTATGCTTCCTCCTATTATTATTTCTTTGCCATTTAAAATATTATTATTTGTTATGACCGATGGCTGGTTTTTGATAACCAAGTCGTTACTGGAGAGCTACCGGTAATAATTAACTCAACTTTCCCAGTAAACAGTATCCAATTTAAAGTAACATTAAATATGGAAGTTTTGGGCTCAGGAATAATAAGTAAGGAGTGAGGAGTTAGGTGTAAGGATTTCTTATAAGTCAGGTTTTTATAAATTCAATGATTATTTTCC
Source organism: Syntrophomonadaceae bacterium (assembly GCA_030627145.1). Next base: position 8,364 of record DAOUSQ010000011.1, read on the forward strand.
TTATGTCTTACTCCTAACTCTTCACTTATTACTAAAATAACACTTTTTATGGAATTAAAAAATATTATTTTGCCAAGTGTGAAAGTTGTATAACTAATAAAAAAAATATTGTACAGGATGTGAAAAAAATGACTCCGGAAACGGTAATAGCTATAGCACGTGAATCCCTGACCACTGCCCTGCTGCTGGCAGCGCCAGCCCTGGGGATTGGACTTCTGGTAGGATTAATTATCAGTGTGCTGCAGGCTATTACCCAGATCCAGGAACAAACCCTGACATTTGTACCCAAAATAGTTGCTGTTTTCCTAGCTTTACTTATTTTCGGGCCCTGGATGCTAAACCTGCTGACGGATTTTGCTGTAAATATTTTTGCTAATTTAAATAACATTGTCCGCTAGGAGGACTGCCCAGTGCCTGAATTTGAGAGTTTAAAATGGGGCTTCCTGGTTTTTGCCCGCATAACAGCGTTTTTTATACAGGCGCCTTTCTTTTCAATAAGTGGGGTCCCTGCCCTGCTAAAAATAGGGTTGGGCCTGTTGGTAACCATGGTGCTGTTTCCTATTTTACCTGCAGTTGATAATATTTCCGGGGATTTAATAGGTTATTCTATCCTGGTGATAAGAGAAGTTATTGTTGGACTTATTATTGGATATGTTAGTATATTGACTTTTACAGCCATCAGGGTAGCAGGAGAAGTGATAGATATCCAAATAGGTTTTGCCATGGCGGCCGTTTTTGATCCACAGAGCCAGTCTAGAATAACCCTGGTAGGACAGTTTATGTATTTATTGGAAATACTACTTTTCCTGGCTATTAACGGCCACCATAATCTGTTAATGGCTATTTCTTATAGTTACGAAATTATTCCGGTTACCGGGGTAATTTTTCAGACAACATGTATAGCAGCGGTAATAAAAATTTTTGTGGGTATGTTTTCCCTGGGAATAAGAGTTGCTGCACCGTTTATAACAGTCTTTGTCTTAAGTGATATAGCTCTGGGTATGGTGGCCAGAACAGTACCACAGCTCAATGTTTTTATGCTGGGTTTTCCATTAAAAGCAGGTCTAGGATTAGTAACTCTCACCGCAGCACTCCCGGTACTGGCTGTTATAATTGAGGGTATTTTGCAGCAGATGGAGAAGGATATATTACTTATTATGAAATTGATGAGTTAATAGGGTCAATGTATTTTAACACTAAAAGTTAATCAAGATGGAGGGATGATGTCGGAGATCAATATTCAGGAGCGATTAATTGGAATTGGCAGAGCAGCAGTAGTGATAATTACTGCCATAAGTTTATATTGGCATGATATAGAGCTCTCTTTCATTCCGATTTTGTTAGAGTATTTTATATTTATAGTTATTGGATTGACGATGATTTCTATATGCCAAATCCCCTGTCTGGCCCCAGAAGGATTTATTGATGAAACATTTTCAGGCAGTGGAAGGTTTTTTGCTTCCACTGAAGAAAAGACAGAAAAAGCAACTCCTCACCGCCGACAGGAGGCCAGGAAAAAAGGTCAGGTTAGTAGAAGTTCTGATTTAAATGCAGCAATAGTTATTATTATAATAATTGTTTTTTTGTACATGATGAGAGAACTGCTGGTTTTCAAGCTAACAGGATATGTGCAGCATATATTTTCCAAGGAAATGATGCTGGAATTGAATTGTGACCAGTTTTTTAGAATGTACCAGTTAACTGTAAATTTCTTTTTTAAGCTGATGGGACCAATATTTGCAGTGGCCGTATTTTTCGGTCTGACAGCAAACTTTTTGCAGGTGGGTTTTCTTTTTGCTCCCGAGGCTATAAAGCCTAAAGCCAGCAATATAAACCCGGTTGAAGGATTTAAAAAGATTTTTTCCAAAAAAGCACTGGTTGAATGTGTAAAAACATTGCTTAAGGTCATTGTTGTTAGTCTGGCTATATACAGCCTGATAAAAAACAAATTTGCAAAAATTTTGCTTATGCCCAACATGGATATATTTGCAATTATGAATTATCTGGAGAAACTTGCTTTTCAAATCTGTATTGGTGCAGCATTGGTCTTTCTTATAATAGCAGTGGCAGACTTTATGTACCAGAAGTGGCAATTTAACCAGACTCTTAAAATGTCAAAATATGAAGTAAAGCAGGAGATGAAGCAGACAGAAGGGGATCCTTTTATTAAGTCCCGGCTGCGAGAAAAACAACGCCTTATGGCTATGAAACGTATGATGCAAAGTGTCCCCGAAGCGACAGTAGTTATTACTAACCCAACCCATCTGGCTATTGCCCTTAAATATGATGAAAATGAAATGGCAGCACCACAACTGGTTGCGAAAGGAGCCGGTTATCTAGCTGAAAGAATAAAGGAAAAAGCGAACGAACATAATATTCCAGTTATGGAGGATAGACCGCTGGCCCGCGCACTGTATGAGAGTGTTGAGATAGGAGATTACATACCAGAGGATCTCTACCAGGCAGTAGCTGGAATTATAGCGGCTATATATCTACTTGAGAATAAATAGAGGAGTAGGAAATGGCGACATATAGAAACTGGATACTAACAAATTTAAATAGATTAAGTGGACATAGTGATATTTTAATAGCTGCTCTGGTAGTTACCATAGTGGTAATTATGGTTATTCCAATTCCTACGCAATTGCTTGATTTATTACTTGCCTGCAGCCTGGCGATAGGGCTGGTTATTTTACTAACAACATTATTTATTACCGAACCTTTACAGCTGTCTGTTTTTCCTACTTTACTACTGATAGTGACTATTTTTAGACTTGCTTTAAATATTTCTTCTACACGCCTGATTCTGAACCATGCTGATGCGGGCAAGGTAATTGAAGCTTTTGGGTCCTTTGTTATTGGAGGGAACTATGTAGTAGGAGCTGTAATATTTTTAATAATTACAGTAATCCAATTTGTGGTTATCACAAATGGTGCGGGCAGGACAGCAGAGGTTGCAGCTCGCTTTACTCTGGATGCTATGCCAGGCAAACAAATGAGCATAGATGCTGATCTCAGTGCAGGAATCATATCAGAGCAGGAAGCGAGAGACAGAAGGCAAAAGCTGCAAAAGGAAGCAAATTTTTTTGGTGCGATGGATGGTGCCAGTAAATTTGTCAAGGGAGATGCCATTGCAGGTATCATTATTGTGCTGGTGAATATAATAGGCGGATTGGTTATAGGGATATGGCAGAAAGGAATGCCAGCAACTACAGCATTGCAAACATATACGATTCTTACTGTGGGGGATGGACTGGTATCTCAAATACCAGCGCTTTTGATATCGACTGGTACAGGTATACTGGTTACAAGGGCAGAAACAGGAAGAGGGTTCGGCTTTGATTTAACTAAACAACTGGGCGCGTTTCCTCAAGTAATTGGACTGGCAGCGGTAATATTATTAGTACTGGCAATAATCCCTGCATTGCCCTTTTTACCATTTGTGATTTTGTCTGCAGGAACAGGATATAGTGCATGGGTGCTTCATAAAGAAGAAAAGAAACAGGAAGAAATAAGAACACAAAAAGAAACTTCCACTTCTTCCTTACGAGAACCAGAAAATGTATTAAATTTGTTTCAGGTCGATCCTCTAGAAATTGAAATTGGGTATAATCTTATTCCCATGGTTGATGAAGAACAGGGTGGGGACATTCTTGATCGGCTGGTTGCCGTAAGAAAACAATGTGCTACAGAACTGGGAATCTATGTCCGTCCCATAAGAATAAGAGATAACCTGCAGCTGCCGCCTAATGCTTACCGCTTTAAAATCAGGGGGGTAGAGATTACAGGAGGAGAATTAATGCCAAATTTTTACCTGGCTATGAATCCTTATGATAACGAAACCGAAATAGAAGGTATAAAAACAACAGAACCTACTTTTGGGCTTCCTGCCTGGTGGATTAGAGAAGAAAATAAAGAAAAGGTGGAAATGGAGTGCTATACAGTAGTAGATTCTGGTACGGTACTTATTACTCATTTAACCGAATTTATTAAATTACATGCCCATGAAATATTGTCCAGGCAGGATGTACAGGATTTACTCGATATTGTTAAACAAAATAATGAAGCACTGGTAAATGAACTGGTACCTGACCTTTTACTCGTCGGTGATATTCAAAAAGTGCTTCAAAACCTTCTTAAAGAAAAAATATCTATTCGAGATGTAGAGACAATTCTCGAAGCGCTGGCTGATGCAGCCAGGCTGTCAAAAGATATTGATTTTCTTATTGAATCCAGTCGCCTGGCTCTTGTACGCAGTATCAGTAAACAGTATTCCAAAGAAGGAAAGATAACCGTCTTTACATTAGATCCTTATCTGGAAACCCAACTGGCCGAATCAATACAGAATACACCGCAGGGGAGCTATCCGGCCATTTCTCCAGAATTAACCCAGATTTTGTTTAATCAACTTGATAAAGTTGAGGAACAATTTTCATTATTGGGTGTACCGCCAGTAATATTATGTTCACCAAGAATCAGGCTGCCATTTCGCCGCCTGATAGAACGGTTTAAGCCCCACCTTATTGTGCTGGCTGTTAGCGAATTGACTCCTGAATTAGAGGTGGAAGTAAAGGGAACGGTGATGTTAAATGAAGATTAAACGCTATGTTGCCAAAAACATGAGCGAAGCATGCCATTTAATTAAGCAAGATATTGGATCTGATGCAGTAATAGTAAGCAGCCGAAAGATTAGAGATAGAGGATTAAAAGGATTCTTTGTCCCCAGAAAATTGGAAGTAACTGCAGCAGTAGATGAAAATGAGAGAGAGAATAATTTAAAGGAAGAACTGGAACAGATTAAAAAACTGCTAACAAATCTCCCGAACAATGGCGATGAGAATAAAGTAATGAAAAGAAATATTCCTCATAATCGAGTTTTCCTGGATAAAATCCGCAGCATTCTTCTGGAATCAGATATAGCACCAGAGGTTATTGATTTTTTATTCAAAGATATTGAGCATGAGTTTTTACTCCAGGATGAAAATGAAATAAAGAATGTTTTGCTTAAGCGATCAGCATCAATTTTCAAACCGGCCGCGTATAACAACGGGGGACCTAACATAATGGCATTTGTGGGTCCGCCTGGAGTCGGGAAGACTACAACCCTGGCAAAAATAGGAGCAATTTTTTCATTGTTTGATAGCTTTAATATTGGCTTTATTACCATCGATACTTA
>DAOUSQ010000065.1 GCA_030627145.1 Syntrophomonadaceae bacterium
AAAATAATGGATATGAAATTATCAAGAGACTAAAAATAGATAGAAGAATAAATTATATTCCAGTAATATTTTTTTCGACCAGTACTGATGCTAAAGAGCGGGTAAAAGGTTTGGAAGCCGGAGCAGTTGATTATATAATTATCCCCTTTTGCATTAAAGAAGTATTAGCTAGAATTAGAATTCATCTACATGCAAAAGATTATCAAGAAGAACTAAACAAAAAAATAGCGAATTAAGACAGCTTAATATCCAACGTCAGGGTTGAAAAAAACTTTTTCACAACACTTCCAAACCATTTTTCATTACCTTTTTTGCCTTTTTTTGAACAGGATTATAAATAAACAGGAAAGGTAACATTGATTCAACCCAGGTACAATCCGCAGGATCATATTTAAAATACTCCAGATGAACCTGTTTTTTTATTTCCCTGACTGTACAAGAGCCCATATGTGAAAGGTTTTTATTAATAAAATCTTTATTTTTTAACAACGAATAAAGTATTTCATTAATATTCTCCGGATTATGGCTTTCTATTCCCCGGGGAAGATTATAGGATTTATGATTTAATAGATAATCATATTTCAACAATTCATTTACTTCTTTAGAGTATGAATTATGAAAACAATCAATGTAATTTTTTAAAATACTATACTCTGCCTCTTTTCTGTGCCCAATTCCAAAAAGATAATTATCCTGCCAGTAGGCTGCAAATTTTTCTAAAAAGCAAAAAGCATCTCCTGAATAAATATTTCTAATAATATATGATACCGTATTGAACATGACCCCAGAATTATAATATCTTTCCAGGATGTCTTCAATCCTCGATAATTTAATCATTTCCTCATAATTTATATAATTATTTTTTAATACCTGGTATGGCGGGTCCGTTTGAAATTTGTACCCATAATCGGCATTTTTTTCACGAATTAACGAACCTTTTAGTAGTTTTAAAAAACCCAGCTGTATTACATCTGGATTTAGACCGTATACATAATTAAATGAACACGCAAATCGTCTGTAGCTTTCACACGGTAAGCCAGCAAGCAGATCAAGGTGAAGACGAATATTCCCTGCTGCTTTCAGTGCATTTACATTCCTGCTCAGCTTTTCCAAGTCTGATTTTCTATTAACAGCCTTTAAAGCTTCGGTGCATGTTGATTGTACCCCTATCTCAAAATCAAATAAACCCGCCGGAACCTGACTGAGAAAAAGTAACATTTCTTCAGATAATAAGTCCGCACAGATTTCGAAATGGAAACTAGTACCTGTCTTATTTTTATCCACTTCATCAATAATAAACTTCATAATTTCCCAGGCTCTTTTCTCATTGCAATTAAAGGTCCTGTCAACAAACTTTACCTGTTTTACCCCTTTTTTTATTAGAAAACTCAAATCTTTTTTTACTCTATCCAGTGAGAAAAATCGTACGCCTTTTATAGTGGATGATAAACAATAGGCACAGTTAAATGGACAACCCCGGAATGTTTCATAATAAATAATCTTGTTCTTATAATATTTAAGGTCTCCTTTATAAGGTGTGGGAATAACATCGAGATCACTTATTAATTCGCGGTTCGGGTTTTCACAGATTTCATTTATATGTCTATAGCTCATTCCTTTAATGTTTTCCAGGGGCTTATTAAAATAGATACTTTGCAATAATTCCCTGAGGGTAAGTTCCCCCTCACCTCGAATTACATAGTCAACTGCCATATTGTCTTGTAGAACTTTCCGAGAATCATAAGATACCTCGGGACCTCCAAGAATAATTATGGATTGGGGGGCTACTTTTTTGTAATCTTTACAAATATCAAGTACAGCCTCTATATTCCATATGTAACATGAAAAGCAAAGAATATCAGGTCTTTCCATGAATATTTCCGCCATAATATAATCATTTTTTTCATTAATAGTAAATTCTCTAATATTTATATCCCAGGCTTCGTTGCTACAAAACTCCTGCAAATAAGCCAGGGCCAATGAAGAATGAATGAATTTTGCGTTAAGGGTACTTAATAAAATCTTCAAAGCCTGTCCACTCTCCTAAATTATGTTCTCTTGCATTTAAAAAGACCGCGTGGCGGTCTAATAATTTATTTGTTTCAGGGTTAAATGAAACTGTTATATTTCCCCTATCACTTTTATTTCTAGGTGCAAATTTACACCGAAATTCTCTCTGGCTTTCACCTGTACATGTTTTATCAATTCCAATACATCATTTGCTGTGGCATTACCTGCATTTATAATAAAACCGGCGTGTTTGGCGGACACTTCAGCTCCCCCAATTCTAAAACCTTTAAGCCCCATCTGCTCGACCATCGGGCCAACATAAAAACCTTCAGGACGCTTGAACGTGCTACCGGCACTTGGAAATTCAATTGGTTGTTTCTGTCTCCTCTTACGGGCAAACTCACGCATTTTTTCCTGAATATTTTCTTTATTGCCGGGTTTTAATTTTAATAATGCGGAAACTACTATATACCCATTATCCTGAAATATACTCTTTCGGTAGCCCATGTTCATATCCTCAGGATAGAAATCTTTTAGATGTCCGTTAGAATCTATTGCTGATGCTTTAATTAGTACATTTTTCATTTCTCCATCATAAGCACCAGCATTCATTACCACTGCACCACCAAGACTACCGGGAATTCCCTCGGCAAACTCAAGGCCACTCATGCCATTAGATGCAGCCATTTTTGATAGCTGTGATAATCTAAGTCCTGCCTCACAATAAATATCTGTTTCGGTAATTGATATATTTTTCAAGTTATTGCCTAGTTTTATAGCTACTGCCCTGATTCCTTTGTCCCTTACAAGTAAATTACTGCCAAGACCAAATACAAAAAAATCAATTCCTTCTTTAGAGCAATAAGAAACTACCGCCTGTATTTCAGTAATACTTCCTGGCATTACCATAACATCTACGGGGCCACCTATTTTAAATGTTGTATGCAGTTTCATAGGTTCGTTAAATCTAATTTTATCTGCCGGAATTAAATCCAGGAGGCCAGAGTACATGAAAATTCTCCTTAAATCTTTTTTGCTATTTTATTAAGTAATACAAGGATTTATACCTGATCATTAATTAATATAATTCAAATTAAAATTGTTATAGAAGATAAAATCATATTTAAATTATACCTTAATAATTACAAATTTATAAACTGATTCAGTGCTTTATGTTATAATATGCAGGGAATTTACAGAATTACTGTATTCCTGGAAGAATGGTTCAGGTACCACATGACGAAATCAGTTTATCCACTTACAAAAAGTTTTTCACAATACTTCTAAGAGGGAGTGAATTTATGGATAAAGTAGCTATCAAAAAAGAACTTATCCGGATTTTAGGCAAAGATAAGGTTTTAACTGAAGAACTTGATTTAATGTATTATTCATATGATAGTTCGTTTTTAACAAAACTGGAACCTGTTAATCCAACTGCTGTTGTTATGCCCCGGTCCACTGAAGATGTACAGAATGTGGTTCGTTTTGCCTTTCAAAATAACATTAATATTGTTCCTCGTGGTGCCGGTACAGGAGAAACCGGGGGGTGTATTGCAGTAAATGGTGGTATAGTAATTGATCTTTCCACATGGGATGAGATTGTCGAGATAGATGTTAGTAATATGCAGGTGATAGTAAGGCCAGGTGTTATTCATTCAAATTTAAACGATGAACTCGCCAGGTTTAATTTGTTTTTTCCTCCCGATCCAGGGAGTAGTAAAATGTGTACCGTTGGAGGAATGGTTGCCAATAATGCTTCTGGACTTAGAGCTGTGAAATACTGGGCTACAGAACCATATGTTCTCGGGCTTGAAGTCGTAATGCCCAATGGTGATTTAATACTTACAGGTGGTATGAAGTCCAGGGCAATCAAAAATGTTTCTGGCATTAACCTTACTAAACTTATGGTTGGTTCTGAAGGTACTCTGGGTATAATTACGCAAATCAGGTTAAGATGCTTCCCCAAACCAATAGCCAGAGGAATCGGAATGGCTGTCTTTGACAAACTTGATGATGCACCTGCTACAGTTTTAGATGTGTACCAGAATGGTATTTTACCATCAGGTGTCGAAATTCTTGACAGCTCAGCTATTAAAGCAGTTAATTCGTTCAAACCACATATTAACCTGCCTGAAGCTGAAGCTATCCTATTATTTGAGGTTGATGGTAATCCACCGGGTGTAGATTATGAAGGAAACATTATTAAAGAGGTAGCAGAAAAAAGAGCGAGGACTTTTGAATGGGCTACAGATGAGAAAAGAATGGCAGAGTTATGGGAAGGACGTAGTATTACAGCAACAGCAGCAGCAAGAGTACGCCCTGACGGCAGCAGGATATTTGCCGGTGAAGACATTAGTGTTCCCCTTTCCCGGGTTGCAGATACCCTCAGGGCAATCAGATCTCTTGGAAAAAAATACGATATCCAGGTTGTAAACTACGGACATATTGGAGATGGCAATGTTCACACCGCTCCCGTTATCAACCCCGAAAACCCTGATGAGGTTGAAAAAGTCTTACAACTGGTGGACGAAATACATCTACTGGCCATTGAAATGGGCGGCACTACTACCGGTGAACATGGGGTGGGTGCAGTCCGTCGTCGTTATGCCGAAGTTGAACATGGTAAGGCAGTGGATTATATGCGAAAATTAAAAGAAGCTTTTGACCCGAAGGGAATCATGAACCCGGGAAAAGTTTTTTAATAAATACGATTTACAAAATGGAGAGAGTTGGTTATGGAATTTAAAGAGTTACCTCCGGTAAAAGAACAATTAATGAAATGTGTCCGTTGTGGTAAATGCAGAAGTGTATGCCCTGTTTTTTCCGAAATAAAAAATGAAACAGCCGCCCCACGAGGGCATGTTTTTATGGTACAAATGCTTAGAGATGGAAAAGTCGAACCGGGCAATGATGTACTTAAAAAATTGAATATGTGCCTGATGTGTGAATCATGTACTGTTAACTGCCCTTCAGGGATTGATATTCATGAGCTTAATGCTGCAGCACGTTCTTATATATATGAAAAAAATCCAAGTATGGGAAAAGAACTGGTTTTTGATACCCTGTGGACTAACCCGTCGCTATTAAGGACTTCTACACGAGTCATGTGGGGTGCTCAAAAATTAGGACTGCAGAATCTTGCCAGAAGCCTGGGGCTCACCAGGATTCTGCCCGGTGATTTACCTAAAGCAGAAAAAATTCTTAGTGCTGTTCCCTCTCAATCTGCCCGTAAATTATTACCTGAAATAAACCGGGCAAAAGGCGAAAAAAAATATACAATCGGGTATTTTCTGGGTTGTGGTACGGATTTATTCAATCCACAGGTTGCCAGAGCAACGGTTGACGTTCTTACTCACAATGGTTGTGAAGTAATAATACCTTCTGATATGAAATGCTGCGGATTACCGCACATTGCAAATGGCAAAATGAATACTGCCCGTCAACTGGCAGCCCATAATGTAAAAATATTTAATTCCTACGATTTTGACTTTATTGTTACTGATTGTGCGTCATGTTCAGCAACTTTATCCCCTAAGACTATGGAGTTTTTACTCGGAGGTTTGAAGATAGAAGATGAAGCATTATCTTTCGCCAGCAAAGTTATGGATTTAAGCAAATTTTTGATAGATGTTCTAGATGTCAGACCATTAAATCAAGAAACAGGAGAAAATATAAAAGTTACTTATCACGATCCCTGTCACCTGGCAAATGCACAAGGTATTAAAGAACAACCACGCGAACTTTTAAAAAGGATACCAGGTATTGAGTATATTGAAATGAAAGAAGCTAACCGGTGCTGCGGTGGTTCAGGTACTTACAGTGTAACTCATTATGATATGTCAATGAAAATTCTGGATAAGAAAATAGATAGTGCAATGGAAACTGGAGCAGATAAAATAGCTACATGCTGTCCCAGTTGTATTATGCAATTAAGACACGGAGTAACCAGGCATAATTGGAAATGTGATATTATTCATCCTGTTGAACTTTTAAATCAATGTTATACAAAGGGTAATTTCCTGGGAGAACATGGCTCAAAGCCATAGTTAATATTTATTCTTCAGGATCAAGCATAAACAGATCTTAATTAACTTTGATTCCCCTGCAAAAACCTAAAACTTTTATAATTTTTCTATATTATTTGTAGCGGATGCTTTAGCTTCCGCGT
>DAOUSQ010000090.1 GCA_030627145.1 Syntrophomonadaceae bacterium
ACGTGAGGCAAATAATCATTAACTTAGCTGAATTTGATTACAAGAACTCCTAACCTATCACTTATTATTCTTGGGCAAAAAAACATTCATATTTTAGTATTACTTTAAATTAGGTATTGTCAACTGTGAAAGTTGAGTTATTTAATAGTATAACATTAATAATGTTTTTGTTCCTGCTGCTTAAGCATTAACAATAACAGGGGAACAACCAGGTAAATGGTAGTAGTAGATGCTGCGACTATACCAGAATCATTTACTACCAGACCAACAAGAGCTCCGGTGATTATTCCGGCAAAACCTTTTACAACATGGGGGTGTTCTAACATTAACTGTTTAATTGCTCCAACAGGACGGTAAACAAGTAACGATAAAACCAGAAGCATAACCATAAAAACTCTGCTTCAAATGGTATACTTGATTAGCTGGGTAATAGAGGGGATGGTTTTTGATATTATTTTCAACCTGTTGAATGACCTCCAAAGCCATGCTGCTGTCATGAGTGCTAGCCGGAGTTACTTCCAGGGCTATGGGAAAAAGTCAGGAAATAACCGGGACAGGTAATCAATTCTGTTCAAGTCGCTTATTTAACTCGATTAAACTATAGAACAGCAATACTAGAAAATAAAGAAATAGAATTGCGGCAGCTACTATACCTGAGTCATTAAATAGTATGGCTATTACAGCCGTTGACAAAATACCTTGCAGACCTGTATATACTATTGGAAAATGTGCACTTAATTTCTCTAACCACTGTTTTGGCTTGAATATTTGATAGGTTAAAACAAAAATAATAAAAAGCAATACCCATCCCCAAAAGGTATAATTTATTACTCTTAAATGCATCTGCAATTTTCTAACTACAATACTTAGTGCTTCACCAATACCACCATTAATTATTAGCGAAATATTTTTCCCCAGATGCGACTGAAATTCCAACGGCTGATTTATATCAATAACAGCCATGATACTAATAAAAATTACTGTACTTACCAATAGTAAAATTATTTTCTTAGTATTTATATTGTATTGTTTAAATCGCAAAAAGGTATAACCCAGGCCCAGACTGGCAGTAATAGCTCCCCCTACATTAATGCCAAACAAGGGATAGGCTATTAATAAGGTGATACAGCAAAATAAAATAGTAATAAGTACCTGCCGTTTACGGGAAGGTGAATTTTGAAGTATTAAAGCTGAAAAACTAATAGTAGCCCCGAGCAGAACTCCCATATACTCATTTCCAAGGCCATAATAGCGTATACCACTTAAAAGCTGGTAGCTCATTATAGAATTCTTAATCAATCCCGTGTCAGCAATTAAATCAAATGTTATTACCGCTATGCTTACTAATAAAACTGGCAACAGAGCATTAATCTTAAATACCCTTGCTATAGCCCAGGTAATCAGGGTAATAATTACATTTATACCCAGAGATTCAATTATAAAGAGACTACGATTTAAAACATTTATATTAGACATAATTAAAAGGCTTAAAGGTAAAGCAATGAGAAATATTAAAATAATTCGTGTGAAATTATTATCCTTTTTCAAAATAGATTGTAACAATACGAGTAATAATAAGGACAAAATCAAGAAAACATAAATAGACATTATCCAGGCTTGATTAGAATAATTAAAGCCTGCTCTCTTATTTAGTTCTTGAAGGTCTCTTATAGATTTTCCAGTTTTTAAAGTATATATTTCTTCATTAATATCAGGGTTAAGACAATTTAAAATAGAATTTTTGATATTGACACTGTGAACAACCCCTTCCCTGCGGGTCGAATAGCTGGTAAGAGTACCTTCAAAGCCAGGTTTTACAATTATAAGGGGGGTAAGTAACGCATTACTCATTACTGCCGTCATTGAAGGACTTGGCGTAATAAGATAGACACAGGTTCGGTTAGTTGCTACTTTTTCTTGTATTTCACCAATACAAGTATCTATTTGTGAAAGTATTTGTTTTCTTTCTTCCTGATACCTAACCGGTGAAAACAACTTATACATAGAATCCAAACGACTCAGGTCACCAAATTCAATTAGAATTACACTGGGAATGTCTTTAAGTTTTTTGCTTTGTTCAAGTATCTGAGAATAATTACTCCAATAAACTAATCCAGTCGTATCATGTACTTCTTTACCCACAAAGCCATTATCAATAATACCTTGAGAATTCATTAAAACAAGAGCCCCGGGCCGGGAATAAAAACCAGGTCGATCAGAATCACCTATGACAGCAGTGCTATATCCCATTGTGTGAATTGCATCGCCTAGCTTTCCGGGTTCTCCAATGTTCAAACGTTCGTTGTTTTTTTCAATCACTTCAATACTGTTGATTACAATATTATCATCTACCGTAGGAATTCCAGTATTACGATAAAATATATCCCCTGCTTTTTCTAAGTCTATAATTTCAGCGGCTTTAAAATTAAGCTGAGCTTTACTGCTGGCAACCGCAGGTTTTCCTGCAGATATTGTACAGCAGGTATTTTTGGTAGTCCTACCTCCCCCTGTTACTGTATTCAGGAGTCCCATGCCGCCTTTCTCTTTTAAAGACCATAAATTAGGGGTAATGTTGGGATCAATGTCATTAATATTAAGTTTATCTATCATATAAATAAATACATGATCAGCAGAATAATTACCTGAGGTTTCAGCAGCAAGAATTGTTATAGGAAAAGTTAGGACTATCAGTATTATTGCCAAACATATTGATAGTTTTACCTTCATATTTATCGCCGCCTTTGTTGATAATACTGTGTATGATATAACCCTATCCACATACAGCATATCAGGTAAAGAATTATAAGCGCAGCAGCAATTACTCCCGTATCATTAACTAAAAAAACGGTAAGAGAGCTAATAATTAAAATAGTTATAGCTTTACTAATGCCAGTCCGCATTTTAGCTATATTCAAAAATGTACTACGAGATTTTCGCCAGGAAATTACCAGGGTAAGAAGCGATATTAGCAAAATAATACTCCAGTTTGAATGGTATATGGTACTACCAAGTATAGAAAGTTTAGTTATTATTATACCCTTAAATATTGTTGGGCCACCCGAAATAAGACTATTTATAGCTTTTCCTGCATGGGAAGGATTAGAACTAAACATCGCATCAAGCCGGGCTACTATCAAAACACCTAGAACAGCAATAATCCCTATTATCACAAACTGCTTTAAGCTAAGTTTACGTTCCATTATTACCAGAAGGAAAATTCCTGTAGTAACGATAGCAGTTATTAATCCACCTACATTAGCTCCATAGTGAGGATGCCCTATAGCTATGCCAATAATCGTTAGAGGTACGCCCCCTATAAGGGCCTTTCCCACAGGTTTAATATTCACTTTATCAAGCAGCAACGTTATAGATATCACTGAACTCGCTAGTAAAACGCCCATATAATCATTTCCGATACCATAATATCTCCCTCCAGCTATAGCATCAGACCCTAGAGGGGAGAGCAGCATAAGTGGAGAACCACGAAAACAATCGATAGTTAATAAAAGTGCAGTAACGCCAGTAAGAAGAATAAGACCCTTTATTGGGTCTTTTACTAAACGCACAAGCAAAAAACCTGTAATAATAGCAGCAATTAAACTGATAAGTATTGTTCCTGCCACTGAAAAATACCTGGTGTAACCTAAAAAAAGAAATATAATTGGAATGCTTAAGGTACTGAAAATAACAAAGTTAAGATAAGGCAGCAGCTTTTTCTTTTTTTCTACATAAATCAGATAACCTCCAAGAATAGTTAGCAAAGCCAGTAGCATAAAGACATAATGAAGAGGATTCCTACTCTTTCTCAACTGTTTAAAAAGATTGAGTTTTTGATCCAGGATTTCAAAACTGTTGTTTTCAACTTTTATAGTAGTCATGCCAACACTATTGAATTTTTCACCACAATCAAAATATGATAAAACCGTAGGTAAAAAATCACTGTTACTAACCACTCCCATACGTCGAGTAGTATTTGAACTCAACAAACCTTTATTAGCTTCCGGTGTATATATAATTATAGGTGTTAAGCCAAAATTATCATTAAGAAACATTTCCTTATTGGGATTAGGAGTAAGAATAGCCAGCATAGTACTTTTCATATCAATTCTTTCAATAATTTCACCCAAAAGCTTATCATTTCTTTCGATAGCATTTTTACGATGTATTAAAAGAACATCATCTGCACAATTTTCACGGCTTTCCTCAATTCTGCTGGTATCACCTAAATCAATAACTAAAATATCTGAGGTCTTCAGCATTTCTTCCATGTTACTGAGAAGAACCTTATGATTGCTGCGGACTCCACCAAGACTTTTAGGGTTATTCTCAAGCAACTCCTGACTAACATTTCCTCTGGGTACAATTCCAAACTCGTCCATAGCAAGTATAGCAGCATTCCTATTTAAAGAATTGCTGGTATCAGCATTACCTAAAACCGCTATATTAAGGCCATTATCTCGAGCCATGGTACCCAGTCGTCCAATTTCATAAACAGGATTATAATGACTGGCATTTTTTATTAATGGTTCAGTAAACAAATTAACTACCCCATCAGGAGGATAAGGCCTACCTGTAAAAAGGGTATATAGTTCTCCGCTCTCCTGTGGATATTTACCGTTTTTAAATAAATTAGGTATTTCCTTTACTGTTTCTCTGCTATTAAAAGAAAGTTCAGCATGAGAAATAGTTCCCACTCTAGCTCCTACGGATAAAGACATGTATGAACTAGAAGGATACCTGTTTTTGGCTCGAATATTCATTAGTCCAGTTCCGCTTTTTTCTACTAAGGCATCAAGATTAGGCGTATCGGCATTAATAATATCTGCTGTATCAACATAATCCATAATTAGTATAATGGCTTGTTTTTCAGGGCTGTCTTCAGCAAGAGAAATGTTGTTGTTACCTATAATAAAGATAGATAATAAGGTCAAAATTGATAAAAATATTGTACTGACAGGTTTTCTCATAATAATTCCTCCATATTTACTAGCTTATGGAATTCTATGCAAAGCTATTTATTCCTGCCTTTAATAGGATATAGTTAAAATACATCTATTGCAAAGTAATTCTAATTCCACTGCAGAAAGTAATAATTATACACAACTGTGAAAGAATAGAAGTAACCTTCGGGCATAACTAATATTCCCTGGTACTCA
>DAOUSQ010000013.1 GCA_030627145.1 Syntrophomonadaceae bacterium
CAAAAAAACATTCATATTTTAGTATTAGTTCAAATTAGGTGTTGTCAACTCCGAAAATTGAGTTAGTATATAACAGGAAAAATTATGGGAGGTCAATCCATATGATAAAGGTGCTGATAATAGGAGGAGGGCCTGCCGGAATGATGGCAGGAGCAACTGCGGCTGAAAACGGAGCCCGGGTTATTCTACTGGAAAAAAAAGAAAGCGTGGGTAAAAAACTTAAGATAACCGGGAAAGGAAGGTGTAATATTACTTCCGCTGTAGACGGTGATAATTTTATTACCGGCTATGCTGGCAATGGACGTTTTTTATATAGTGTACTTCATGATTTCTCAAATAAAGACTTGATACAGTTTTTTGAAAATCATAATCTGAAATGTAAAGTCGAAAGAGGGAACCGTGTTTTTCCTGAATCAGACGATGCCGGTGATGTAGTCAGGGTGCTGCGTGATAACCTTATTCGCCAGGGAGTTCAAATCAAGACTGCAACAAAAGTAAAAGGTATTACTATTAAGTCTCAAAGAGTTACAGGAGTAGAAACTGATCAAAATACCATGGAAAGTGATGTGGTTATTATTGCTACTGGAGGCATGTCTTATCCGGGGACAGGTTCTACTGGAGATGGATATAACTGGGCCAGGGCTGCAGGTCATACAATAATTGAACCCAGACCGGGCCTTGTTCCGCTGGTAACTGAAGAAAAATGGGTTAAAGATCTACAGGGCTTAAGCCTTAAAAATATAAAGGCATCGTCCTATCAAGCAGATGGGAAAAAAATTAATGAAGATTTTGGTGAAATGCTTTTTACTCATTTTGGTGTTTCGGGTCCAATAATTTTAAGTATGAGCCGTGATATAGGGGAAAAACTTCACCGGCACAGGCAAAAAGTTAATTTAATAATTGATTTTAAGCCGGCACTTGATAAAGAAAAACTGGACAGGCGTCTTTGTCGGGACCTGGATAAGTATTCTAATAGGCAGTTTAAGAATTCACTGGGAGACCTTTTACCCCGGAAACTTATCCCGGTAATTGTAAAACTAAGTGGTATTGATGAGTTGAAGGAAAGTAACCAGGTTAATCGGGCAGAAAGAAAAAAACTGGTACATTTACTCAAACATTTTCCGCTAACTATTACAGGTACCCGGCCAATTGCTGAAGCTATAGTTACGGCAGGTGGGGTAAATGTAAAGGAAGTGAACCCAAAAACTATGGAATCCAAATTAGTAAAAGGATTATTTTTTGCCGGAGAGATTCTGGATGTAGATGGTTATACAGGCGGTTATAACCTGCAGGCAGCCTTTTCTACCGGTTATGCTGCCGGCAAATATGCTGCATTACGAGGAGTGAGGTAAAGAGCGTAAAAAAATGCTATTATAACAACCCTATTGAAAGGCTTAGAAGAAAGCAATATCAGCATTTAACAGGAACGATATTCATTGACTGACCAGGGTATTTTTGCTACTATGTGATTAGTTATAGGGGGGATTATATATGGAAAAAAATACTGCCAGGTATGAAGGTTCATCAAATTATATTGTTTCAGATGAGTTGAGAAACAGTGTTAATATTGCTATAGCATTGCAAAAACCTCTGCTCATAAAGGGAGAACCAGGGACGGGTAAAACCATGCTTGCTCAAAGTATTGCTGATTCATTGGGGATGGAATTAATTATTTGGAATATAAAATCGACTACCAAAGCCCAGGAGGGGCTTTATGTTTATGATACAGTTCAGAGGCTTTATGACAGCCAGTTCGGTGACAATGATGTGGCTGATATTAAACAGTATATAAAAATGGGCAAACTAGGGGAGGCGTTTTTATCTTCTGAACCGGTGGTGTTACTAATTGATGAGATAGACAAGGCTGACCTGGAGTTTCCCAATGACTTGTTATGGGAATTAGACCAGATGAGTTTTTATATTCCTGAGACTAAGGAGACCATTGAAGCCCGGCAAAGACCTATTGTAATCATAACCAGTAATGCTGAAAAGGAACTGCCGGATGCCTTTTTAAGGCGCTGCATATTTCATTACATAGAATTTCCTGATCCTGAAGGAATGGAAAAGATTATTGAGGTTCATCATCCCAAACTGGAAAGGCGACTGCTGGACCAGGCTATGGAAGCATTTTACATGTTAAGAAACATTCCCAATATTCAAAAACGCCCCAGTACCAGTGAACTAATTGATTGGTTACAGGCACTGGTGGTTGGAGGAGTCAATCCTAATAAAATAAAAAAAGAACTTCCTTTTCTTGGTGTACTTTTAAAGAAAAACGAAGACCTCGATACGTTATTAACACAGCTGCATGGCAGCAGTCAATCAAAATATCCTGGCTTTATTAATAAATCTATTAATCGTTATCGCTAAACTAATGTAAAGGGTAAGGTGTGAAGAATATTAAAATGGACGTGGGCAACGCCTGCGTCTATTTTAGGAGTAAAATAATGTTTACAAAATTCTTTTATACATTGAAAAACTTTGGTATTCCAGTGTCTATAAATGAATGGCAGGTGCTGTTAGAAGCACTTGAATCAGGCATGGCAGGTTCAAGCCTGACCGGGTTTTATTACTTGTGCAGGGCGGTACTGGTAAAGACTGAAGCTCATTATGACCGTTTTGATATGGCATTTGCCAGTTTTTTTGAGGATATTGAGACACCTGAAGGTTTGCCAGATAAAATATGGGAATGGCTTAACAAGGAACTGCCTGAATTAGAAATAACAGAAGCAATGAGGCAAAATCACCACCAGCTCGATTTAGATGAGTTGAAAAAAATGCTGGAAGAAAGATTGGCGGAACAAAACGAAGAACATCATGGTGGAAACAGGTGGATAGGAACTGGAGGAACGTCTCCATTTGGCCATTCTGGTTATCATCCAGGAGGCATTCGTATTGGAGGTCAGTCACGAAACCTGTCAGCAGTTAAAGTAGCAGGGATGAGGAGATTCCAAGAATTTCGTACAGATGAAACCCTTGGCGTGAGACAATTTCAAGTAGCCCTGCGTAAATTGAGACAGTTTACTACCCGACTGGACGGGGCAAAAACAGAATTAGATATAGATTCCACCATCAACAAGACCTGTGATAATGCAGGCAGGCTGGAATTGGTTTGGGAAAGACCCCGTGAAAACGGCATAAAAGTACTTTTGATTATGGATGCTGGAGTTCCTATGGTTTCTTACAGTCGTCTTTGTAATCAATTGTTTACTGCTGTTAACCGGGCCAATCATTTTAAAGATTTAAAGATTTTTTATTTTCATAATTGTATATACGATTGGTTATATCATGACCCTGGCTGTAGTTTGAATAATTATACCGAGACTGATTATGTATTAAATACTTTCCCTGCAGATTACAGGGTTATTCTTGTTGGAGACGCCAGTATGGCTCCTTATGAATTGCTGCGTGTAGGAGGTATCATTGATTGGGAACTATATAATGATAGACCTGGAATTGAATGGTTGAGGCGTATTCGCCAGCATTTTGAATATTCAGTATGGCTTAATCCGATTCCAAAAAGCTACTGGAATTGGATGGATGGTGCATTTACAATAAAAAGAATTTCTGAAATTTTTCCCATGGAAGAATTAACTGTAGATGGATTAGAAAACGCGATTAATAAACTCAAAAGCAGGCAGGCTGTAGGGGTATAGAGAGTAGAGAATAGTTATGGTAGAAAAAGCTGCGTTTTTTCTTTGTTTATTATTGCAAAGAAAATGTTGGTGTTAATAAGCGGGAATTAAGTAAATTATCTCAGGTAACTATGATTTAGACCACTAGCTTAATACCCGGATAAAATAGCTGTTTACTTAAAAAAAGAGGAAAGGCAATGAAACATGTTTATGAGGGCAAGACTAAGAGTGTTTATCAGCTGGAAGATGGAAACTATTTATTAAAAATGAAAGATGATGTAACTGGGGAAAATGGACAGCTAGACCCGGGTGCTAATTCAATCATGGGCGAGTTGGAAGGGATGGGCATGCTTCGCTTAAGATGTCTCGGTACTATTTTGAGCTATTAAAACGAGAAGGGGTACCAACGCATTATCTTGATTCCAACTTAGAAGACAATACCATGACGGTAAAACCAGCGAAAACTTTTGGTAAAGGTCTGGAGATTATTTGCTGTTTTAGAGTTTATGGTAGTTTCCTGAAACGCTATGAGAAATATGCAAAAAGGGAACAGAAATTGGACAGCTTGGTTGAGATAACCTTAAAAGATGACGACCGGGGTGATCCTCCTATTGGAGAAGAAGCACTAGTGCAGCTGGGAATTATGCAGGCCGGTGAGTATAATAAGGTTACAGAAATGTGCAGAAAAATTGCTAACATTATAAAAAAAGATCTGGAAGCTAAAGGGATGGAACTGTATGATATCAAGTTTGAATTCGGCCGGGTTGATGGGCAGATAATATTAATAGACGACATATCAGGTGGGAATATGAGAGTATTCAAGGATGGTAAACAGGTAGATCCCCTGGAACTTTCTAACCTGGTTACTGGAGAATAGAAATTATATTTAGTAAAAGGAAATTTTGTATCTAAATGCTGTACAGCAGTAAGATTATAAAGTATAAAAATATATTACTATTCAGGATTAACTTAGTATAAAGACTACCGTTCAATAAACTTACCAGTTTTTTGAACGGTTTTTATTTTGCTTGTAGAAGAAACTGAGAGTGGTATAACTTACTGTTGATAGATAATAAAATAGAAAGTAAATTGTTAAGAGGATCAGGAAGGGGATCTTTAATATATACCCTTTCCCTGTTAATATAAAAATAAGGAGCAAGGTGTTATAAACCGGGTAACAAAAATTCTGGAACACCTTTTAACTTACATCAACAAAGAGGGAGGAAGGCCTTAGTGGAAAAATTTGATATAATTATAGTTGGAGCAGGTCTGGCAGGGCTTGCATCAGCCTATACTCTGGCCCAGGAGGGGCTTGAGGTTCTGGTGCTGGAACGTGGCGATTATCCCGGTGCCAAAAATGTAACTGGTGGCAGAATCTACGTTAATCCGGTACGCAACCTTTTTCCTGATCTCTTAGAAAAGGCTCCTTTTGAGCGTTTTATTGCTCATGAAGGGGTTACAATAATGGCCGGGGAACGCTCCGTAAGTATGAGTTATTCTGGGAATGAACTGCTCGAAGAACCTTACCAGAGTTACAGTATACTCCGTTCAAAATTTGACCGCTGGTTGGCAAAACAGGTTGAAGCAAAAGGGGCCATGCTGTTAGGCAAGGTAAAAGTTGATGATGTGATAATAGAAAATGAGAGAGTAATTGGAGTTCTGGTTGCAGGTGATGAGCTGCATGCTGATGTTGTTATAGCCTGTGATGGAGTTCTTTCACTGATATCGGAAAAAGCAGGTCTTCGCCAGGCAGGATCAGCTAAGGATTTTGCTGTAGGTTTTAAAGAAATCATTGAACTTAAACCTGAGATTATCAATGAACGTTTTAACCTTGAGGGAGATGAAGGGGCAGCGAGAATGTATATGGGAGAAGTCACCAAAGGGAAGTTCGGTGGTGGATTCCTGTATACCAACAAAGATAGTATAAGCCTGGGTATAGTTGCAGGTATCAGAGATTTAATGGAGGGTAGTCCAGAAGTTGAAGCACCCTCTCTGCTGGACGAGTTTAAACAGCGTCCTGAAGTTGCCCGTTTAATAAAAGGTGGAGAAACAGTTGAGTATTCAGCCCATGCTATTCCTGAAGGGGGATTTAAAGCATTAAGCAGCCTGTATGGAAATGGTATTCTGGTTGCTGGAGACGCCGCCGGACTATCTATGAATATTGGTGTTACAGTAAGGGGAATGGAATATGCTCTGGCATCCGGATACTATGCAGCACAGGCAGTTTTAATGGCCAGGGAAGCCGGAGATTTCAGTGCTGAAACATTGTCAGTTTATAAAACCCTTTTGGAAAAAAGTTTTGTGTTACAGGATTTTAAAAATTTCCAGGAAGCTCCTATGGTGTTAGAAAACCAAAGATTTTTTAAACACTACCCTGAGATGGCCGGAAATATTATGAGGGATATTTATGCTGTTTCAGATGGACCAAAGAACAGGCTGTATCCAACCATTAAAAAGTATATGACCCTGGGCGAAATGTGGTCGATGTTTTCCGACTTAAGAAAGGTGATGAAAATATGAGTGGAGTAATAGGATTAAAAGCAAAGCTGGGACTTGATGTATTCAAACCTGATAAAGAAGCACATATAAGGATAAAACCAGGAATGGAAAAAGACCCTCGGTTAAAACGGGCCATTCTTGTTTGCCCAGCGGGTTTATACAGGGAAAATGAAAAAGGGGAAGTGGAATTAACCATTGACGGATGTCTGGAATGTGGTACATGTCGTTTAGCCTGTGGCACCGAGGTACTGGATTGGAATTACCCTGGTGGAGGTTCTGGTGTACAATTTCGTTTCGGTTAATAGATATAAATGCATATATCAACCAGATAGCCGATTATATATTGGTAGATGATCTACACGAGGTAGTATCTAAAATGAAAGGACTCTTAATATCATAATAAGACCGGGCAATTAGATTAATTTGGATGTTAGAATATAACCTTTGCAGTAGGATCAATTGTCTGGTTATAATATTTGTTATAGGCTCAGTTGAAAGGTTGTGGGAAAATGACTGTGACCCTGGCAGTTATTGCTGGAATTATCTTTGCTGTTTATTCGGTCTATTTTGTTAAAATTATTTCAGGAGATCCGGGTGAATTTGAAAAAGAATTGCTTGAAGCATTGGCCGATTGGACGCAAAACAGCAAGGGAAAAAGGGCACAAATATGGTTTATCTTCTTTATTTCCTTAATAACCGAGTTATTTTATTTTCTGATGGTATTTCTGGTTATAAATAACCCAGTTATTTTATTTTCTGATGGTATTTCTGGTTATAAATAACCCAGTTATCGTTTTTTTTACAGTCTTGTGCGTAGGGGTGGAACTATTTCATATATCCAGAGTTGGTATAACCTTCTATAAATTTTTAAAAGGGCTAATAGAATTAGTAGATATATTTAACTGGAGGCTTGAACGTATCAGTGCGATGCTGTTCTTTACTCATTCCCTACTGGTGCTCTTAAGCATCTTTTTATTCTAATTAACTGACAACTGAGTTTGGAAGAAACAAAGGAATAAAATATAAGATATAATAACTTTTGAATTTGTTTATACAGGACATACAAGGAGGAGTGATTTTGTCCATATTTACCAGACAACCACGCTGGGGGTTTTTGGAAATCGTATTAGTTTACCTGGGCATACTTTTAATCGGTATACTTTTTGGTTTATATGGTGACACAATTACCAGCTTACTCAACAATTTAGGGGTTCCGGATAATGAGCTTTCTTATTTTACTATCGGCTTTATAATTCAATTTATATCTACTATTATTCTTGTTTTTGTATTTACTATCGCTGGAAAAGATGCCAGACTAAGCGACCTGGGCATAAGAAGAGCCAGGAGGTCAGATTATATTAAATATGGCTTGCTGGGCGGCTTAATTTTAATGCTGTTATTAGTTATCCTGGGGTATTTTGTAAATTATCTACAGCCTGAGCTTAAGCCGCAGGTATTTGAAGAAATGCTGCGTTCGGTAACAAATGTTCCCGGATTTATTATTTTATTTATTATGGGTACAGTTATGGCCCCAATATCTGAAGAGTTATTTTATCGTGGAATGATATATCCTGTTTTTCGTAGGCATGTAGGTCCACTTTGGGGAGCTATTCTGGCAGGAATAGTTTTCGGTCTTGCACATTGGGATTTCTGGAGGACAATACCACTGGCTGTCGGAGGAGCAGTTTTATGTTATATATATGAAAAAACAGGGAGTATATTGGTATCTACTGTGACCCATGGTGTATGGAATGGAACTATGTCAATACTTGTCTATTTAAGTGCTACTAACTTATTATAGTAAGTTAATTTCAGGAAATACATTGACAAAGTTATTATTAAGGTATAAATAAATATATGGGAAACATTTTTAACTAAACTTTTGCATTTGGCAATGCCTAATTTGAGGTAATAGTAAATCATTAAGTTTATTGACTAGGAGTACTAAGTAAGGAATGAGAAGTTTTTGTAAGCGAGATTTCTAAATTTTAAGGGATATTCGCTTAACGATTCACTCCTAACCCTTGACCTGTAACTCAAATATATCTTAAGATAATCTTTCTTAAGATATAGAAGAAAAAGAAGAAAATAATCTGGTTAAATGCGAAAGTTATAGTACAAAAATCATATTGAAGAGGTGTAAGACATGCCAATTTATGACTACAAGTGTGAAAATTGCGGTCGCTTTGAAAAAGTACAGAAGATTACCGAAGAGGCACTCAGTGAATGTCCGGTATGTGGAGGACATGTAGAAAGAATTATCAGTAAGAATGTGGGTGTAGTCTTTAAAGGGACAGGTTTTTATTCAACCGATAATAATCGGATAAAAGACCGTGCTCGCAGTTTGAATAAAGAAAGACAGAAAGATAATGAAGCTTTACTTGATAAAGATATTGGTTCTTATGTTAAACAATCTGATAGTACAACGAAAAAAGTACAAGAAGCCTAGTCCCCGCAAGGGGATTTTTCCGTAATAATAGGATTAGAAACTAAAGCCAATTCTTTGAGTAGATATATACAGGAGTGACGTTCATGATTGAGGCCATTACGTTTGATTTTTGGAATACGCTTTTTAAACCACCCCCTCATGAGCAGGTTTCTGCCCGGAGGACCAGGGATTTTAGAAATGTGCTGGAAGAAGAAGGTTTTACTATCAGTCTTGACGATATCACCAGTGCTTTCAAAAAAAACTGGGAGGAAGTATTTTATTACCAGAGAGCCTATGGCAGGGATATTGGTCCCCGGGGACAGCTTACAAATATACTGAAAAAACTGGGGATTGTCCCGGAAGTAGAGGGCCTAGAAAAGCTCTATAAAACTTATACCGGTACAATCTCAAAAATCCCCCCTGAACTTAATAATGGTGTAGCAGAAACGCTTCCGGTACTGTCTGAAAAATATAAGCTTGCTGTAATATGTAACACTGGTATAGCACCGGGTACTTTGCTTAGAGAAGTTATGAGAGACAAAGGTATATTTAACTTTTTTGAAATTTTAGTGTTTTCAGATGAAGTGGAATTTGCTAAACCCAGTACAAAGATATTTAAATATACCCTGGAACACCTCGGCATAAAAAATTCAGCTGCAGCTCATATAGGAGACGATGCTATAACTGATGTTATTGGCGCAAAAATGGCTGGAATGAAGGCAATATGGCTGGCACCGGGAGCGAACTGGGCAGTACCCGAGGCTGACTATCATGTGCAAAATGTCAGGGAACTAATATCTATTTTTTAACAGTCTTACCTCTCGACAAAGTTTTAATTTTGCATTTATAAATAGCGGATTGAGTTTCCCAATCCGTACCTTAATTAAGAATTCAAAATTTAAAATTCATAATTAATTTAGTTCCCAGGTATGAGGGAGGAGCGACAGGATGAAAGAAATAATTATATACACAGATGGAGCGTGTTCCGGTAATCCCGGACCGGGAGGATGGGGAGCAGTTCTTTTTTATAAGGATAATATAAAAGAAATCTCAGGAGGAGAGCAGCAGACAACTAATCAGCGGATGGAATTAACTGCTGTAATAGAAGCATTAAAAGTTGTAAAAGTAACTGGGTGGGATATTACGGTATTCTCTGATAGCGCTTATATTGTCAACGGCTTTAAACAAAACTGGATACAAAACTGGGAGAAGAATGGTTGGAAGAATAGTAAGAAGGAAGCTGTGGCCAATCAGGATTTATGGAAAGAGCTTATTATGTTGACCCGTAGAAACAAGGTGAGGTTGGAAAAAGTTAAAGGGCATTCGGGAGACAAATGGAACGAGCGTTGTGATGAACTGGCGCGCAATGCCATCAAAAATCTCTAATGGTATA
Organism: Syntrophomonadaceae bacterium; assembly: GCA_030627145.1. Next base: position 9,956 of record DAOUSQ010000013.1, read on the forward strand.
TATATGGTGTTACCCCTTGCTTTCCATTTCGGTCTAAATATTTGTTGTAATATAAGGATGATATCAGGTAATGAGTAAAATCGAGATATATTCTGGCATAGAAAATGGTGAGACAGGTATTGGAGTTAGAGTCAGGGATAAAGAGGCTTCTCTGGCTGATTTACTGTATGCATGGCAACCGTTATGTGATGATGACAGTTTATTTAAACTATATGGGAATTCAAATTACTCTGCATGTAAAGGATGTATACACAATTGCTGTAATACTGCTTATGTCATACCGGATTTAATATCTTTTAAGAAAATGGCCGGATATTTTAAATGTGATTACCAGGAATTTATAAGGAAGTATTTTCATGAGGAAAAGGTTAGTCTGGGTTTATTAAGAATGAAACCAAATCCCTGTGTTTTTCTTGAGAATAATATTTGTACAATTTACCCGATACGTTCGCTTATCTGTCGTTTTTACCTGTGCAGTAACATTCTTGGAGATACTGAACAGTTGATTTATTCAATTACCTGGACAGGAATAACTGCTACTCAGCTGTTTGCCGAAAAAAATGGATTAATTAATACGGATATTATAAATGGCCTTAGTAGTTTTGATATGCTTTTTAAAAACCTTATTGAAGAGTATCGTAACAGCAGCAATGTCCAACTTTTTATGCAGGCCGATGAGTATAGTGAAATACCACTGCTGCCTTTTCTTTAATTGTGAGACGGGAGACGTTAGACGTGATGTTTTATCTCCTTTGTTTACAAAAATATTTCTTGCTCTCCATTTTTCGTTCTGGATCACTTAACTGGTCTTTAAAATATATAAAGGCTCCCATTGTGGCAGTTTCCATACTTGGTGAATCTGTGGGAGCCAGTATACTAGCGTATATTCTTTTTAAGGAATTGCTTTTATGGTATCAGATTATTGGCGGCATTTTCGTACTATTGGGGCTCTATTTTGCCACAGCAAATGAACGTAAATCAGTTAACGAATTTGAAAGTATATAGTCTTAATCATAGAGTTTAGTCCACTGGGTACGGGGGAAGTAGTGTTCAACTATTTCCCGGGCTTTTTTATCTTCCTTGGCCATAGTAAAGGCACCCCATTGTTCCATTCCAACTCCATGTCCCCAGCCGCTGCCTTTAAAAACAATATTATTTCCTTCTGCTTTTATACTGCTAAATTGAGTAGAATATAAACGGTCAAAACCTACCTCTTCTCTCAAGTCCACGGCAGGAATAGAAGCCTTACCGGCACTGATTGTTATAGCACGTCCCGAGGGACCTTTCTTACTTATTCTTATATCATCGAGAGAACCTGCTTCACTGCCCATAATATTTTTTATTTTCCACCGGGGAACTTTTACGGTCCAGTTTGTATATTTATCCGGCGCATTTTTTAACCCGTTGGTTTTTACCGGAACAATATAGGCCGAGGCTTTATCTTTTAATTTTGGAAAACCTTCTTCAATACTGGCTGTTTTATCTTTAGAAGCTGAATGAAAAAGTGCATAAACAAATTTACCATTGTAAGTAAGAACCTGACCTCTGGTTTCTTCTACTGCCTTTGATATATTATCAGTTATTTTTTTTTCATCATAAGCCTGGAATTCGGTATGGTCGTCACTTGCATCGGTATCATGCTTTTCCCGGGTACCATTTTCATATTCCAGCAGTGCAAGAGTCATCGTCCTGGCAACTATTGCCTGAGCTTTAAGCGCTTCCATAGGAAATTTTGGCCCAATTTCTGCAGCCACGACTCCCTTGAGGTATTCTTCTAATTTCAATTCTTGCTTTTCTCCGGTAGCACTCCGGTAAAGACTGATTGTTGGTTCCTGGTTATATTTATCAACTTCAGGAGCTTTTTTAACAGGTGCAGGTTTTTTACTGGCTTGCTGGCACCCTGCTGTAGAGGTCATTAAGGCAATAGTTAATAATAAAGTTAAGAAAAGTTTACCTGGTCTATTTTGCCGCAACAATTAAATCTCTCCTTTGCTTTTTAAGGTTAGTATTTCCTGGTATTATTTTGTTATGTCTGGCAAACTCAGGTATTATTTATTAATACAACTTTTGCACTTGATATATAATGCGATACAAGGGAATAGACGCGGGTTTGCTTCGCTCACTCGTTAAGGTTTTTTTTGAAGCATCTTGGCCTGCCACGGGAACGGTTCTTTTGGCAGGCAGGCCTGCGGTTTTTCTTTAAGGTAATTTAGAAAAAGAGTAATTTGTTAACCATCAGCTTAAGTTGTAGAATTGGATAGAATTAAAAATTAAAAATAAAGATCTGCGGTAATCCGCGCCCGAAGGGTCTGCGTGCGACGGAGTCGCCAGCGTCTATTAAGATTATTCTAATTTGGAGGAGAAAATGATGCATATAGTACTTGTTGAGCCAGAGATACCACAGAATACGGGGAATATTGCCCGGACATGTGCTTTAACCCGTACTTCATTACATCTTGTTAAACCACTTGGCTTTTCAATAGAAGACAGGTATTTAAAAAGGGCAGGGCTTGACTACTGGGATAAGGTTGATATAACGATATGGGAGAGCTTTTGGGAAGTTATTGAGAAATTTGAAGAGTCAAATGTTTATCTGGCTACAACTAAAGCATTAAAAAGGTATGATCAAATACCTTATGAGGAAAATGATGTTGTGGTTTTTGGGGCAGAAAGCAGAGGTTTACCTGATAAAATTCTTCATGCATATCCTGAAACACAGGTGAGAATACCTATGCTTGATATAGGGCGATCACTTAATCTGGCAAATTCTGCAGCAATTATTCTCTACGAAGCCTTGAGGCAGTTAAAATTTCCCAATTTAATATAGTACATTTTAGCATTTATCCTTACCGGGATATCAATAAAGAAGGAAGGTGACCTCTGTTTTATATATTAAAGAATTCGTTAAAATACTTTTTATTGACAGAAGATACCATAATCACCAAGAAGAGGATAATACCAAACGGCCAGGAATCTCTAAAATAAATCTAATTACAAAAGCGAATGATGGTCTTAATTTCACGACTGGTTTTGTGATTTAAGGTATTATAACCTTTGTTCTGAGTTAA
>DAOUSQ010000002.1 GCA_030627145.1 Syntrophomonadaceae bacterium
TATAATTTTTCTATATTATTTGTAGCGGATGCTTTAGCTTCCGCGTCAAATGCCGAAGAATTAGTATCCTGATTTTAGGGGAGACTGAAGTCTCCCCTACGACAGATAATAACGGACTTTTCGCAGTGAAATCATTAGTGAATAATTATAAAAAATGAAATTATTGCTACAGTAATATCAAAAATTTATATATAACTTGCACTAATAAGAATATTTTAAGTACAATTTACATTGTACAATAATAGTTAATTTCTAACATGACATATAGTTATGAGGAGGTAAATCAATGTCGACAGAAAAGAATTTGTCCAGCGTATATGAACCGGGCAGTGTAGAGAATAAGTGGTATGAATACTGGAAAAGCAATAATTATTTTGCACCTTCCAGTGATTATGACAAAAAACCATTTTCTATAGTTATGCCACCGCCGAATGTAACCGGGTCCCTGCACTTAGGACATGCGTTGGATAATACCATACAGGATATCCTATCCCGTTGGCGTAGAATGCAGGGCTATAATACCCTGTGGTTACCTGGTACTGATCATGCAGGTATCGCTACCCAGGCAAGGGTGGAAGAGGCACTGTCGCAGGAAGGTTTAAGTAAACATGATTTGGGTAGAGAAAAGTTTTTGGAAAGGGTCTGGGAATGGAAAAATTTATACGGTAATCACATAACTAATCAGCTCAGCCTTTTAGGTTCATCCTGTGACTGGAACCGGGAACGTTTCACTATGGATGAGGGATGTTCCAGGGCAGTCCGGGAGGTTTTTGTTAATCTTTATGAAAAAGGGCTAATATACCAGGGTGATTACATAATTAACTGGTGTCCTAAATGTCATACTGCCATATCCGATATTGAGGTGGAACATGAAGAGAGTGACGGACATCTCTGGTATATAAAGTATCCCATTGAAGATTCGGATGAATTTGTGATTGTTGCTACAACCAGACCGGAAACGATGTTGGGTGATACTGGGGTTGCAGTTCACCCGGATGATGAAAGATATAGTCACCTGGTAGGTAAGAATGTTATTCTTCCATTAATGAACAGGCTGATCCCCATATTTGCTGATGAATATGTTGACCGTGAATTTGGAACTGGGGCGGTTAAGGTTACCCCTGCCCACGACCCTAATGATTTTGAAATGGGGTTAAGGCATAATTTAGACCTGGTAGTAGTTATGGATAACCATGCTGTCATGAATGAAAATGCTGGTAAGTATAACGGATTGGACCGTGACCAATGCCGTAAACAGATTGTAAATGACTTGAAGGACCAGGGATATCTGGTTCAAGTTGAAGAACATAGCCATGCTGTAGGCCACTGCCAGCGCTGTAACACCATCATAGAACCAATGGTATCCAAACAGTGGTTTGTAAAAATGAAACCCTTTGCAAAACCGGCTATTCAAAAGGTTTTTGATGGAGAGATCAGATTTATTCCTGAACGGTTTACTAAAATTTATATAAACTGGATGGAGAATATTAAAGACTGGTGCATATCCAGACAGTTATGGTGGGGGCACCGAATCCCCGTATGGTATTGTCAGAATTGTGGTGAAGTAATATGCACTAAGACAGATCCAGATTTTTGTCCGCGGTGTAAGTCTAGTGAACTAAAGCAGGATGAAGATGTCCTTGACACATGGTTTAGCAGTGCCCTGTGGCCATTTTCAACTATGGGCTGGCCTGAAAAGACTGAGGATATGCAGCATTTTTATCCCACAAGTGTCCTGGTTACCGGCAGAGATATAATATTCTTCTGGGTAGCACGGATGATTTTCTCTGGTATCGAGCATACCGGCAAGGTCCCATTTTATGATGTCAATATTCATGGGTTAATTCTTGATGGACAGGGCCGGAAGATGAGCAAATCACTGGGCAACGGGATAGATCCTATTGAGGTAATTGAAAAATATGGGGCAGATACCCTGAGGTTTTCTATGATAACCGGGGTAACACCTGGTAATGATATTCGTTTTAACTGGGATAAAGTGGAAAACAGTCGTAACTTTGCCAATAAAATATGGAATGCTTCCCGCTTTGTACTGATGAATATGGATGGTTACAAAGAAGTTGAAATAAAGGATGAAGAATTAACCCTGGTGGACCACTGGATAATTTCTCGCTTAAATCAAAAGAAGGATAAAGTGACTCAGCTCCTGGAAAAATATGAACTGGGAGAAGCAGCTAAAGAGCTTTATGAATTTATCTGGGATGAGTTTTGCGATTGGTATATAGAACTGGCCAAACCCCGTCTTTTTAATCCAGGCAATTCCCAGGAAAAACTGGTAGCGCAAAATGTATTATGCAATGTCCTTATGGATATTTTAAGGCTCCTGCACCCGTTTATGCCATTTATTACTGAAGAAATATACCAGAACCTGCCGGGACATAATAAAACTATCATGCTTGATAAATGGCCTGTCAAAAATGAGGATGCTATACGGCCCGAATCAGTGGAAGTGATGCAGCAGATAATGAACGTAATACGCGCTTTGAGAAATATCAGAGCTGAATTCAATATTCTACCTGGTTCAAAGATTAATGCTGTTGCACTTATTCGTGATAGTAGCCAGAGCGAAATTTTTGAAAATAATAAAGCATATATTAAGGAAATGGCCGGTGTTAAAGAATTTGATGTTGTAACAGCATTGGAGAAAAAACCAGGTCAGGCTGTTTCTGCCCTGACTTCAATAGCAGAGATATATGTCCCGTTGGAAGGTGTTATCGATATTGAAAAAGAGATACAAAGGCTAGAAAAAGACCTGGAAAAAGCTGAGAATGACCTTAATAAGGCTGAAGGTAAACTCGGTAACGAAAAATTCTTATCCCGGGCGCCTGGTGAAGTAATAGATAAAGAAAAACAGAAAGCTGAGGAAGCCAGGATAAAGAAAGAGGGTATTTCACAACGTCTGCAGATATTGAAAAATCAATAGAAGAATATCTTAGTAATTTAGTTTTGCTGGGAGTTATTCCGGGTCTGGAAAGAATAGAAAGACTACTTGAGATAATGGGGAACCCTGAAAAAGATTTAAAATGTGTCCATATAGCAGGTACAAACGGTAAGGGATCAACCGCATTAATAATTGATAATATATTAAGCCAGGCTGGTTACCGGGTAGGAAGATTTATGTCACCACATATTCACTCCTATCTGGAAAGAATAACTGTGAACAGGAAAAATATTGAGGCACAATTTTTCCAGGCTTATTTATATGATATACAAAATAAAATTAATATTATGCAAAAAGAGGGCTTTGATCATCCTACTGAGTTTGAAGTATTAACTGCACTTGCATTCCAGTATTTTAAAGACAGCAATGTAGACATAGCAGTTCTTGAAGTTGGAATGGGAGGTATATATGATTCTACAAATGTGGTAATACCTCTGGTTTCTGTAATTACCAGTGTGGATTACGAGCATACCAGCTTTTTGGGCAGTACCCTTGAGGAGATTGCGGCTAATAAGGCAGGTATCATTAAAAACAATATTCCAGTTGTTGTTGGGGCTATGGATGGTAAAGCATTACATGTTATTGAGAAAAAGGCCTGTCTTAGTAATTCACCACTTTATTCAAGTTCGCTGGTTAAGATTGTTCAAAAAAGCCCCCCTGATATCAATGGACAAACACTGGATATTAGATACGTGAATAATAGTCTCTGTGGTCTCTGTGAAGTGTTTTTTTCTTTATTGGGGAATTATCAACTTGATAACCTGTGTATATCCCTGGTGGTAATACAGGTTTTAAAGAATAAAGGCTATAAAATATATAATGATGATATTAGAAAGGGCCTGGCTTATCTAAATAATCCAGGAAGAATGGAAATAATATGCCATAAACCTCAGGTTATTATAGACTCGGCACATAATCCTCATGCAGCAAAGGCACTGGCAGTAGCATTGGAGAGACTATTTCCTGACCGGGAAAAAATTTTAATCTGTGGTCTGTTAGATGATAAGAATGTTGACGATATGCTAATACCGCTGGGCAATAAAACCCGGACCTGTATAGTTACAAAGCCTGACAGTCCCCGCGGGCAAAATTGGTTGCGCGTTAATAAAGCATGGAATAGATTATATCCAGATAGGGAAGTGATTATAGAAGAAAATATCAGAAAAGCAGTTAAAAAAGGATTAAGCGTCGTTCGGGATGATGAATACATTTTAATTACCGGCTCGTTCTATATTTTAGATCAAGCCCGCAGGTACTTTACGACTGCTTAAGCTAATGTTAACAGATTCTTAACACGGGGCTAAATATATTATTTGTTATAATAAAACTAGAGAAGGTATAAGTTCAACTGGGGGGGGAAATTAACGTGGTTTTCAGACTGATACCACGGGAGGAAAAGTTTTTTAGTTATTTCGAGCAACTATCGGAGACTATTTGTCAGGCAGCCGATATGCTTCAAGACTTTTCGAAAACACCCGTAAACCCCGAACAAAATTTGGAAATGCTTAATGAATTAGAGGAACGTGGGGATAGTATCTTATCAATGGTTATGAACCAGATAAATAGTTCATTTATTACACCTTTTGACCGGGAGGATATTTTATTACTGGCCAGAGCATTAAATAATGTTCTTGATCATATTCAGGGTACAATGGAAAAATATGTATTATATAAAGCCGGACCTCCAAAAGGTGTAAAATATGTACTAAAACTTATTGATGTTCTGGGAGAAGCAGCAATAGATATAAGAAATGCCGTAGCGTTATTATCAGACGTCAGGACCAGACATAATGAAATCATTGATTTGTGTGAAAAAATTCGTTCCAGTGAACATGAGGGTGATTACCTATACAGGTCAGGTATCGCCCTTCTTTTTGATAATACCGAAAATATAATCGATATCATTAAATGGAAAGAAATATATGAACATCTGGAGACAACACTGGATCACTGTGAAACCGTAAGTAATGTAATAAAGGGAATAGCTGTTAAATATGTTTAGTATAGCACTGGTTGTGTTAGTTATTGGTTTTACGCTTATTTTTGATTTTATAAATGGTTTTCATGATACTGCCAATGCTATTGCTACATCGGTATCGACCAAAGCTATTTCGCCCCATCGAGCAATTATGATTGCTGGTGTTTTAAATTTTGCTGGTGCATTAAGTGGGACGGCAGTAGCTGCTACCATAGGAAAGAGTATTGTTGCCCCTGGTCTGGTTACTCCTGTAGTTCTAATAGCAGCACTGGTGGGGGCAATATTCTGGAATCTTTTTACATGGTACTTTGGTATTCCCAGCAGTTCATCACATGCCCTGATCGGTGGATTGACTGGAGCAGTTATTGCTGGATTTGGTATAGACTATGTAAAGTGGTACGGTTTTTGGAAAATTTTTGCGGGGTTAATTATTGCACCTGTTGTGGGGTTAATTGCAGGCAGTTTGGTAATGACATTATTATTCTTAATATTTAAAGGATCTTCGCCTGCAAGGATTAATAATAATTTTAGAAAATTGCAAATATTATCAGCATGCATGGCATCGTTTGCTCACGGTTCTAATGATGCTCAAAAATCAATGGGTATAATTACTATGGCCCTGGTAAGTGGTGGTTTACTTGCTGCTTTTCAGGTTCCAATCTGGGTAAAAGTTGCCTGTGCTCTTTCTATGGCTTGCGGGACTGCTGTGGGAGGATGGAAGATAATTAGAACTATGGGTGGAAAGATATTCAGAATAGAACCAATAAATGGTTTTGCAGCTGATTTTACTTCATCGGTTGTAATTTATTCGGCCAGTCTGCTTGGTGCTCCGGTTAGTACGACACATGTGGTATCTTCATCTATAATGGGAGTTGGTTCAGCAAAAAGATTTAAAGGAGTTCGCTGGCATATAGCTATTCAAATTGTTATAGCCTGGTTTATAACTATCCCTTCATCAGCACTGGTAGCAATATTAACTTATAATCTATTACAAACTGTTATTTAATTCATAAAAAAGTGGTGTTCCCTTTTCTGTTCGGAAGAGTTTTTAAAAAAATGTATCGATACAGATTTCACAAATATTCATTGACGTGGTAAGATGAATGTATAGGAAAAAGCTTATGAAGGAGTGGGGAGCTTGAAAGTATACAAAATTCCTGAAGCAACAGTTATGCGGCTCTCTATTTACTCCCGCTTTTTACACCAGCTGACTGATGAAGGCGTTGAAACGGTTTCATCTGATGAAATTGCCAGGGGTGTGGGAGTAAGTTCTGCCCAGGTACGAAAAGATCTCGCCTATTTTGGGGAGTTTGGTACCAGGGGTGTAGGATATAAAGTTAAAGAATTATATGGTCATTTAATGAAAATTTTGGGGCTTGATCAGAGTTGGAATGTTATTATTGTAGGTGCTGGTAAACTTGGTTCAGCTCTGGCCCTTTATCAGGGTTTTTCAGATAGGGGGTTTAATATCAAGGCTGTTCTTGATATAGATGAGGGAAAAATTGGCACAAAACTAGATGGAGTAGTAATTGAACCTTTTGAAATGCTCAAGGATAAGGTTAAAGAATATAACGTTAATATTGGTATAATTACAGTCCCTGCTGCAGGAGCTCAGGATGTTACCGATAAACTAATTGAATCGGGAATAAAAGCTATCCTTAACTTCTCACCACGGGTACTGAAAGTTCCCAATGATATTATATTACGAAATGTGGATCTTTCAGTTAACCTGGAGGTATTAAGTTTTAATCTGGCTTTTAATAAATAATAGCTATTAAGTCAAGGTTGAGGTAGTATAGTTAATTTTAAATATTAACTATATCTTCTTTTTTCTGGTCAATGGATTCCTACCATTCTGGACTTTGATACAACAGGGGTTTCTCCTATTTGCCTGCCTTGTTTTTGTAAGATACTAATGCTAAACTTAAAAAAATTAATACGCTTAAAGTGAGATTGTGTAAGCACAGCGAACCAGTGAATATTTTTAAGAGTAAAATCCAAGTAATGATAGGGGTTGTGTAATTTTTATGAATGCATGCCCGTCAAAAAAGGTTATTCTGGCATCCCGGTCGCCGAGACGCCAGATGTTGCTTGAAATGCTGGGTATTAATTTTTCATGCAAACCGGCAGAAGTTGATGAAATTATTTTTCCGGCAGAATTACCACTGGAAGCAGTTAAAAGAATAGCCAGGCAGAAGGCAGAAATTGTGGCTGAAACTATAAATGAAGGTATTATTATTGCTGCTGATACAATAGTAGTCTATGAAGGAGAGATCCTGGGTAAACCTCTAGATGAAAATGATGCTTTTTTAAAATTATCTACTCTTAAAGGACAAAGCCACAACGTTATTACTGCTTTGTGTGTGAAAGATGTTATTAGCGGAAGTTATGAACTTGAAGCTGAAATAACCCGGGTCTATTTTCGTAATATGTCTGAAAAAGAGATATGGGGGTATATAGCTACCGGCGAACCTATGGATAAAGCGGGGGCATATGGTATACAGGGTATAGGATCAATATTCGTTGATAGAATAGAAGGCTGTTATTTTAATGTTGTGGGATTACCATTAAGCAGATTATATATAATGCTTAAAAGGTACGGGGTAAATTTGTTGAAGGGGTATTGAGTTGAGCGAATATAATATAGGTATTAAGGACATGCCTGAAACCATGCGTCCCCGTGAAAAACTATTAAAAAATGGAGAGATGAGTCTGAGTGACGCGGAACTGCTGGCGATAGTACTGGGTATGGGAACCAGAAACGTCAGCGCGCTGGAACTGGCAAATTTCCTGTTAGCAAAATATAAAGGTTTAAGGGGTTTGAAGGAAGCTAGCCTTGAGGAATTGCTCGAGGAACGGGGAATAGGTCCGGCCAAGGCGGTTGGGATCAAAGCGGCTATCGGACTTGGAAGACGTTTAGCCCTTGATGTGCAGGAGAAAATACCTATTAAATCACCCGAAGACGTAAAAAATATTGTTATGGAGGAAATGCGATATTTTGACAGGGAACATTTTCGTTCCTTGTACCTGGACCGCAAAGGCGGGCTTATGGTCATGGAAGATGTATCCATTGGAAGTTTGCACAGTTCTATAGTACATCCCCGGGAAGTTTTCAAAACAGCGGTAAAAAAAAGTGCCGCTTCGATAATACTTGTACATAATCACCCAAGTGGAGACCCGACTCCGAGTAAAGAGGATATTGATGTTACTAACAGGTTGATTGAAGCAGGAAAGATTATGGGTATTGAAGTTCTTGATCATATTGTTATTGGAGAAGGGACTTATTGTAGTTTAAAAGCCAGAGGTTTAATATAATATGATTTAAGGAGGCAACAGTGAAGTGGTTTTTGGAAAAGATATGGGAATAGACCTGGGTACTGCTAATACTCTGGTTCATTTAAAAGGAAAGGGGATAGTATTACATGAACCATCAGTAGTAGCTACCCAGATTAATAGTGGTAAGGTGTTAGCTGTAGGAAATGAAGCCAAGCAAATGATAGGTAGAACTCCCGGGAATATTGTGGCGACCAGGCCTATGAAAGATGGAGTGATAGCTGATTTTGACGTTACTCAGGCTATGCTAAAGTATTTTATTAATAAAGCACTGGGAAAAAAAACACCATTCATGAGACCACGGATTATTATTAGTGTGCCTTCTGGATGTACTACAGTTGAGGAAAGGGCGGTAAGAGAGGCGGCTATACAGGGTGGAGCCAGGGAAGCATATCTTATTGAGGAGCCTATGGCGGCTGCAATAGGTGCTGGGTTACCTGTACACGAACCTGCCGGTAATCTTATTGTTGATATCGGAGGTGGAACAACCGAAGTGGCAGTAATATCACTGGGAGGAATCGTTACATCCATGTCAATAAGAGTGGCCGGTGACAGCATGGATGCTGCCATTATACAGAACCTGAGAAAAAACTATAACATTCTTATTGGGGAACGTACGGCTGAAGATATCAAAATATCTATAGGGTCGGCATTATGGGAGGGTCCGGAGGAACATTGTGAAGTCCGGGGCCGCGATCTGGTTAGTGGACTACCTAAGACCATTAAAGTATCTTCCAATGAAATACAGCAGGCCCTGAAAGAAACAACTGAACAAATAGTTGATGGGGTCAAAATTTGCCTGGAAAAAACTCCTCCTGAACTTGCTTCTGATATTATGGATAGAGGAATAATAATGGCAGGTGGTGGATCTCTGCTCAGAGGTTTAGATAAGTTGTTTAGCCAGGAGACTAATATACCTGTTTACGTTTGTGATGAACCTCTTTTAGCAGTTGCAAAAGGGACCGGAAAGGTACTTGATAATGTTGATATTCTTAAAAAGGTATTAATAACGCAAAAAAAATCTTCGTAATTGGGTGAGAGGTTTTGTTTAAGCTCTTAAAAGGTAAATACTTTTGGCTGGTTTTTATTGTTACAGCACTTTCAATTCTAGCAATGCTTCTAACTTCATCAAACCGTGAAAGTATTTCTATAGTCGAAAAAGTAATAAGAAACGCGTATACCCCGCTGCAAAGCGGGGTAGTTGGGTTGAGAGTAAATTGGAATGGATTAACTATCTTGTTCAGTGATAAAAAGGTGCTGAGTGATCGGATACAAGAACTTGAGAGAGAAAATGAACAATTCAGGTTGGAAAACCAGGTCTTAAAAGAAGATGCTGCTGAGGTCAAACGGTTGAGAAGGATATTAGATTTTAAAGATTTGAGCCTGAGTACCTTTGAGCTGGTACCTGCACGTGTTATAGCCCGTAGCCCTAATAACTGGCATAAAACAATTACTATTGACCGGGGGGGGATAAACGGGATTAAAAAAGATATGCCTGTTATCAGCCCTGATGGCCTGGTTGGGCGTATAGAAAGTATAAGTGAGAATTCAGCCCGGGTGAGTTTAATAAGTGACCGTGAGATGGCGGTAGGTGCCATTCTCCAGGAGACAAGAAACACAGAAGGTATTATCGAGGGTATAGGTAATTCTGAGCATCTTAGAATGATAAATATTCCTTATTATTCCCTGGTAAAGAGAAATGACAGGGTAATAACTTCGGGGCTGTCTTTGATATATCCCAAAGGTATTAATATAGGTACTGTTAACGAGGTTTTTAGAGAACCTGATGGTCTTTTATTGTCAGCTGATATTATACCGGCTGTAGATTTTAACAAATTGGAAGAGGTACTTGTTATAACAGGGTATCCTTCTGAAGAAGAGGATAATAGTAAAGCAGGAGGAGAAAGTTGATTGCGGTATGTTGTGCTTATTTTATTACCATTTTTAGCAATATTTTTACAATCGACATTATTCGGTTTCTATAGTATAAAAGGCACGATACCTGATATGGTACTGGTTTTTGTTGTTATTCATGCTTTTTTACATAAATCTGGTGAGAGTACCAGTTATGGATTCCTGTGTGGACTGCTGGAAGATTTATATACGGGACGTTTTATTGGCATAAATGCTCTTTCCAAGGGACTAACAGCTTATATTGTGGGCAGATTACAGGGTCATTTGTTCAAGGAAAATCTGGTTGTTGGGGTTATGGTGGTTTTTTTTGGGACTATTCTAAACTCATTTTTCTTATTTGTTTTAAGTCTGGCTGTCACTGATATTTTTCACCTGGATATGAGTATCCTTTCCAGTGTTTTTTATCAAAGTGTTTATAACATAATAATAACCATACCTGTATATATGTGGTACTATAATTCTTCGAAGAGCGGTATACTCAAGCCTACCGGGGAGATGTAAATGAAACAGGAAGATATAAAAACCAGGTTGAAAATATATGCTTATCTGGTAATTGGCTTAATGTCTATATTATGTATCAGACTTGCAGTAGTACAGTTGTTCAATAATGAAGTTTATCAGACTCAGGCTAAAGATAACTATATTCGCCTGTTGCCTATTAAGGCGCCGCGGGGAGAAATATATGCTCGAAACGGAGAAATGCTGGCTACCAACGAACTTGTGTATACCCTGAATTTAACTTCACTGGGAGTAAAAAATCAGGATTTGATTGTTGAAAAACTGGTTAATATTCTTCAAGATTATTATCCTGAGGTAACCCCCGAGTTTGTCAGGGAAAAAATTGAATTGCAGAAAAATAGGCTTTTTGAACCAGCAATAATAATAAGGGATATTCCCTGGGAACTGGTAGTCAGAATAGAAGAAAATCGCCAGGATTTAGCTGGAGCTGCTATTAGTGTTGAACCACTGCGATGTTATCCGTATGGGAGCCTTGCAGGTCATGTGCTCGGGTATATTCATTCTATAAATCCTCAAGAGCTTACCGGTGAAGATGGAGCTAAATATAGTATAAACAGCCTTATAGGTAAATCAGGAATTGAAAAACAGTATGAGCAGGAACTCAGGGGAGTTGATGGGGCACGAAGAGTTGAGGTTGATGCCAGAGGACGACCAGTTGGGGATCCGGTAGTTACTCTTAAACCTCAGCCGGGAAATAATATCTACCTCACATTGGATAAAAATCTGCAAATGGTTTTAGAGAAAAGTATGGATAAGGTTCTAAAACAGCTGCAGGAAAAATATCCTAAAGCCAGGGTCGGTTCTGCTGTAGTACTTAATGTAAAAACTGGAGAAGTCTTAGCTATGTGCAGTAGTCCTTACATGAATCCTGATGACTGGAAAGGTAATATTGGTCATGAAAAGGCAGCATATTATTTTCCCCAGGGGGAAGATTATGCTCCACTGAACCCTGGAGCTGCACTTAATAGGGCCCTGCAGGCAACTTATCCTCCCGGTTCAACATTTAAACCGATAACGGGCATGGCTGCACTCGAAAAGGGTGTAGCAGATCCACTGAATGACTATGTTAATTGTACGGGCAGGTACTGGATAGCACCTTATATTAAGTGCTGGAACGTTCATGGGAATGTAAATTATTATTCGGCTATGGCCCGTTCCTGCAACACATATTTCCAGGAAATAGGAAGAAGAGCAGGGGAAGATGAGATAATCCGGGTGGCTGCGGAATTTGGCCTGGGTAATAAAACCGGCATTGATTTACCCAATGAGGTTAAAGGGTTGCTGCCCACACCGGAATGGAAGAAAGAAATAAATTCGCTGCTTATTAACCGGCGATACGAATCATTACGAAAACAATTAAACAATAAATACTATGAGCTTATAGAAGAAGCTAAAAATGAAGATGAAAAGCAAAAACTAGAAAAAGAGCAGAAGAATGAAAAGGCAAAATTAGAAGCCCAGTATAATATAGATTACCAGTTTAATACCAGGTGGCAGCAATTTGATACTTTTAATATGTCTCTCGGTCAGGGTTCAAATAATTATACAGTTATACAGCTGGCCAATTATGTTGCGGCTATAGCAAATGGAGGTTTTCTTATGAGACCTTATCTGGTAAGTAAGATAGAATCGCCTGATGGAAGAACGATTAAAGAAATTAAACCCCAGCTTATTCATAAAGTTGATGTTGCACCCGGGAATATTGAAGAAACTCAAAAAGCAATGCTTGAGGTTACTCAACCAGGCGGTACTGCCCATTTTTTATTTTATCAATTTCCCGAAGATATAAAAGTGGCGGCAAAGACCGGTACTGCTCAAACCGGACGAGTAGGAGATGACCCCAGGAAAGAATTTCACGGGGTATTTATTGCTTTTGCACCATTCGATGATCCAGAGATAGCTTTTGCAGGGGTAGTAGAATATGGTTTCAGTGGTGGCGAATCATCCGGTCTAATTGCCAGAGATGTGTTTGAACAATATTTTGGGATAAAAGACCATCTTGCTATAGAAGAGGCCGAAAATACAAGACCTGAAGGGGAGTGGGACAATATACCCCATTAAAAAGGAGGTTAACATGGAAAAGGTACAGGTTGTTACATGTTTTCTTGAACACGATCAAAAGATAATTCTGCTAAGGCGAAGCCAGATGGTTGGGAGTTATAGAGAGAGATGGGCAGGGATAAGCGGTTACATCGGGGAAGATAACACTCCTCTGAAACAAGCGCTGGAAGAAATAAGGGAAGAGCTAGGACTGAATGAGGGGGACATAAGGCTGCTTAAAGAAGGCGAAACCCTGGAAGTCATCGATGAGAAACTAGGGAAAAGGTGGCTAGTTCATCCTTTTCGATTTCGTTTGATTAGATCTAAAAAGATCAAGATTGATTGGGAACATATCGAATTCAAGTGGATAGATCCGGAGGAGATTAAGCTGTACCAAACGGTTCCAGGATTATATGAGGCATGGGAGAGAGTACACACAGGGGATAAGATGTCGAACAGTATTGACGAATAATGAAATAAATTTTTTGGTTGTAAACGACTTGATTAGGGGGAATTTGAGCAGATTTCCCCTAATTTTATATTTTTTTTTGAAGGAAAAAAATACAAATTATAGAAGTGTTAGGAAAAGACATTTTCATACTTTTAAAGAGTATTCTAGATGGGGGGGTGTTCAGTGCCGGCGGCATTAAAAAATTCCAGTGGGGAAATGCTTATAGACTTAAAAGTGCTAAATAGTTTTGCTGAAATAAAAAGAGAACTGGGGAAAAAGCTGCGATCAATAGATAGTTACCTTTTGGGGACCCAGGTGAGTATAGATATTGGGAATAAGCAGTTAAGTAACAAACAAATTAGAGAGATTGAAGATATACTTCTTGACCATGGCCTGCACTTGAAAGATTTGAGGTCGAATAGCCTTCCAGGTATATACAATATACCTGATAAAGAAAGTCAACCTTTTGGTTTTAACGAATTACCAAATTATGATGAAACGAAATTGGTTTGCAGGCATTTAAGATCAGGACAGAAGTTTATTACTGGGGGGAATATGGTGATATTAGGAGATATTAATCCAGGAGCGGAAGTGATTGCCGGGGGGAACATCCTGGTTATTGGAGCATTAAAAGGGATGGTACATGCGGGTGCATTTGGTGACGAAAATGCGGTTGTTGCTGCTTTCAGACTCAACCCCACCCAATTAAGAATAGCCAATCACATTACTCGCCCTCCAGATGGAGAGGTGATTGTAGTAAACAATCCTGAACTGGCTCGAATAAAAGCCGGGAAAGTAATTATTGAGAAGTTAAAAATATGATTGGAGGCTAAGGGATGAAAAGTAGAGTTTTAGTTATTACTTCTGGAAAAGGTGGAGTAGGTAAGACTACAACTACTGCCAATCTGGGAACAGCTTTAGCAATGATGGAAAAAAAAGTTGTACTCTTGGATACCGACATCGGATTAAGAAATTTGGATGTGGTAATGGGATTGGAAAACCGTATAGTGTTCGATATTGTAGATGTAGTAAGCGGTCACTGTAAACTAAAACAGGCTCTGATAAAGGACAAACGTTTTGAAGGTCTTTATCTTTTACCTGCAGCACAAACTAAAGATAAAACATCTCTAACCCCACATCAAATGAAAAATCTTGTAAACGAACTGCGCAAAGATTTTGATTATGTACTGGTTGATTGTCCAGCAGGAATTGAACAGGGATTTAAAAATGCTATTTCTGGAGCAGACGATGCTATAGTTGTAGCAACTCCAGAAGTATCTTCGGTAAGAGATGCTGACCGTATTGTGGGATTATTAGAGGCTGCCGGATTAAATGATCCCCAGCTTATTATTAATCGCTTGCGAAGTAAAATGGTCAAACGTGGAGATATGATGGATATTGAGGATATTATAGATATTTTATCAATCGATTTGTTGGGAGTGGTACCTGAAGATGAATCAATAGTAGTATCTACCAATCGTGGCGAACCTGCTGTTATGGAAGCAACTTCCAGGGCAGGGGGAGCTTATCGACGAACAGCCAGAAGGATAATGGGTGAAGACGTTCCTATCTTATCGGTTGAAGATTCAAATAATATAGTTGATAAGTTCAAGCGAATACTGAAGCTTGCCAGATAGGAGGGGGGGTTATGGCCTTGCTGGATACTATTACCCGTATATTTATGAAGGAGCCTGGGAGTAAAGATGTTGCCAGAGAGCGCTTACGCCTTGTATTAGTCCATGACCGATCTTCAGTTTCTCCTGGCTTAATAAACTCGTTGAAAGAAGATCTTATTAAAGTTATTAAAGAATATATGGAAGTTGATGAAGATTCTTTGGAGGTTAACCTGGAAAATGCTGAGGACTCGGTAGCTCTTGTTGCCAATATACCTATAAAAGGTTTTAACAGAGTTGTTAATGAATAAAAACATATAATTATCTCTCGTAGAGGAGACTTTAGTCTCCTCTAAAATCAGGATACTAATTCTTCGGCATTTGACGCGGAAGCTAAAGCATCCGCTACAGATAAAAATAGAAAAATCATAAAAGTTTTAGGTTTTTGCAGGGGAATCATTAAATTAGTTTAATACCAACCGGATTGGTTTTCCAATTCGGTTGGTATTTTATGAAAAATTCAGCTTATTTTAGTCTCTGGTTCTAAAGTGTACTAACCGTTTACCTTATGCATAAATTTACTATATACGTTGTGTAGACACAGCATTTTCTTAAGCCGTATAATAGATGCGGAGGTATATAGAGTTGGAAACAAAAAGGCTTAAATTTATTGATAAACCATTTATTCTGATTTTGTTTATCATATTGGGTTTTGGACTAATTATTCTTTATAGTGCTGCCAATAGCGATTTTTTTTTGAAAAAGCAGATATTTTCAATTATCTTGGGTTTATTGGCAGCTATATTTATTATCCGGTATGATTATTTGCAAATTAAAAGATATAGTATTATTTTATATATTTTTTCTATTTTGCTTCTGGTTACTGTGCTTGTTTTTGGGCAGGAGGTCAGAGGGACTACAGGGTGGATTGGTTTTGGCCCACTGCCGATGATACAACCTGCCGAATTTACCAAAATTTTCTTAATTTTATCCTTTGCCAATTTTTTGCAAAACAAAAGGGGTGAGCTTGGTACCCTGAGACAGATGTCTCCCTGCTTTATTTATATGGGAATACCGTTTCTATTGATAATTATGCAGCCTGATCTGGGGACGGCTCTTGTTTATATTGCAATAACAATAGTAATGATGTTTGTTGCTGGTGCAAATCCCAGGATTATATCTATTCTTCTGGTATCAATAGCATTGATTATAATTATGGCACTATACCTGCATTTCCAATATAATATGTGGTTACCGCTTGAAGATTATCAATTAAAACGACTCACGGTATTTGTTAACCCATACGAGGATGGGCAGGGAGGTCGCGGTCTGGGTTGGAATACTATTCAATCACTTGTGGCAATTGGTTCTGGGGGATTAATTGGTAAAGGCCTGGGTAACGGAACTCAAGTACAGGGAGATTTCTTGCCCGAACATCATACGGATTTTATTTATGCGGTAATAGGAGAAGAATTGGGATTTTTGGGAGCTACTTTTATAATAGTTTTGTATGCGTTATTAATTCTTAGAGCTGTTTATTTAAGCGTTAGTTCCAGAGATTTTTTTGGAACCCTGATTATTATTGGGATAACAGCAATGTGGCTTTTTCATATTTTTGAGAATATCGGGATGTCTATCGGTTTGGTGCCAATAACTGGAATACCTTTACCTTTCTTGAGTTATGGCGGGAGTTCAATGCTCACTAATTTAATAGCTGTAGGCTTAATATTAAGTATTAATATCAGGGGACGAAAAATAGTATTTTAATCATTGAGCCATACTATGATCAAGGAGGTATGTTATGAATGTAAAGCAAGAAAATTTGAACGCTGCTGAAAATACAGTGAAGCAAGCCCTGATGTTTATTCCTAATCTCATAAAACTTCTTTATCGATTGGTACATGATGAAGCAGTATCTTCAACAGATAAAGCTTTGTTGTTAGGAACTGCAGCTTATGTAGTTTCTCCATGGGATTTCCTGCCTGATATGGTACCTTTTTTGGGTCAAATCGATGATTTGCTGTTAATAGCACTTGTTTTAAAGAGGATTATGGATAGTGTTAGCCGGGAAGTGATTGAAAAGTACTGGGATGGGAGTGAAGAATTACTGGAACTATTAAAAAAAGTTGTTAGTTTTGCCATGTTTTTTCTCCCCCCGGGAGTTTACCGAAAGGTAGTTAAAAAATCCAACTCTGGATCTTACACACAAATGGACAATGAAGTAAAAAAGCCTGAGTAGTTTTTTATTCAGGCTTTTTTACATCATACTCTGATATCATTTTCATGCCATCCATGGTGTTCACTTCCCCGTTCAATATTTCAATCTCGCAAAGGCCTTTATTAACTATTAGCTAAAAAGGTTTGGTAGCATTATTCAATAAAAGTCAATCAGTTAGGCATAAAACATCAGCCAGAACTATATATTTTAGGAGAAAATGATTTTTATGAATAGGTGTCTGCGATTAGCATTTAGCTAAAATAACATCTACGGTTAAAGTTGAACTGAGGTGGTTTATATGCTGGGAAGTTTTAAAATCCGGATGCTGCTGGTAATATTTATTGTGGCCCTGGTAGGACTTTCTATACAGTCGGAGCACAGCAGTAAAAAGATTATTGAACCAGTGATTAAATATATACTAAAAGACTATGGGGTAGAAAAGAATATTTCTGCCTTTGTTAAAAACGTCAGACAATCAGAGGATGAAAGAGTAATCCCAACTACAGGGAAAAGTATGTTACAGGTCCCCTGTAACTTTTTAGAAATAGAACGTAAATATGGGTGGTACTGGAATCCGAAAAAAAAACAGCAGCAATTTTCCCCCGGGGTCAGGTTAAGGGTGAAGGAAAATACTATCGTTAGACCTGTGCTTGAAGGACAGGTAATGGAGATATCGAGAAATAATGAGGGACGAACGGTTCTTATTAAACATAATGGAGATTTTTATTCTTTTTACGGAGGGCTTAAAGAGGTTCTGGTGGACAAAAATGCAGCAGCACACATGGATAGTGTGATTGGTAAAACAAGCAGCAGCCTGCAATTTGAAATTAGAAACCAGGATGGTCCGCTTAACCCGCAAAAACTTTTTGAATAATAATGAAACTGGGAAGAATTGCAGGGGTATATTTTAAAATAAACTCTTTTTTTCTGCTGCTTTGTATTATTTATGGTTATCTGGGCTTACTCTGGGAAGTCCTGATTATTTTTTCTGCGGTTTTAATTCACGAAATAGCTCATACAATTATGGGATTAATGATGGGAATAAAAGTCGCGGAAATTGAATTGTTTCCGTTTGGAGGGCAGGCCCAAATAGAAGATTTTACTGGCCTTGATCCTGAAAAGGAGATATATGTCGCCTTGGCGGGACCTGTAATAAGTATTTTTACAGCAAGCATTTTTTATTTCCTTGAAGTATACCCTGCTGGAAATAATCTGCTT
This sequence comes from Syntrophomonadaceae bacterium, assembly GCA_030627145.1. Next base: position 18,244 of record DAOUSQ010000002.1, read on the forward strand.
TTGTTTATAAGAATAAATTTCCTGCTTGGATTTTTTAACCTTTTACCTGCCTTGCCTCTTGATGGGGGTAGAATTATCCGGGCTGTTTTATCCAGGATTATGGGTTATAAAAAAGCAACCCAAAGAGCAGCCCTTATGGGTAAAATTATAGCTACAGGTATTTTAGGGTATGGCATCTACTTGACCTGTTTACAATTTTCCGGCGCAAATTTTATCATTATAGGAATTTTTCTCTTCTGGGCAGCTAACCGGGAGGGTGCATTTATGGAATATGCATTTATGCGATTTCTGGTAAATAAAAAAAATGAACTTTCAAAAAAAGGATTTTTATCATGCAGACAGGTGGTGAGCAGGCCTGAAACAAGAATAAAAAGTATCCTCAATTCAACCAGACCCACTTGTTATACCCTGGTTGTGGTTATAGATGATAACCATCAAATAATCGCTATGCATGGTGAGGCTCAATTAATTGAATGCCTGTTCGAAAAAGGACCACAGGCCACGCTCGAGGATTGTTAATTAAATGAACAGGTGCTAAAGTTTAATAAGTGGATTTTATGGTAATATATATTACTGATGATATTAATAAAACTGCTTAAAGTTATCGTGAGTTTACATATGGTGTTGCAGTTATTATATTTAAATGGAGGCAGGACATGAAGGACAGGCTTTTTAGAGAAATTTTGCCCAGGGTAGCAAAACCTGCACGTTACACAGGCGGCGAAGTTAATATGATAAAAAAAGATTGGAACAGCAGCGGTATTAAAATGGTATTTGCTTTTCCTGATGTTTATGAAATCGGGATGTCTCACATAGGTGGTAAGATATTATATGGTCTGGTAAACGAGAAAAGTAACCATTTAATGGAGAGGACATTTGCTCCCTGGCCGGATATGGAAGAAGTTATGCGGACTGAAAATATTCCCCTTTATTCACTTGAGTCTTTTTGCCCGCTAAAAGAATTTGATGTTGTCGGATTTTCTATGCAGTATGAAATGTCAATTACAAATGTATTAAATATGCTTGATCTGGCCGGGATACCCGTATGGGCGCAAGATAGAAACGACAACTGTCCCCTGATTATTGCGGGTGGACCCGTTGTATTTAATCCAGAACCTTTTGCAGATTTTTTTGATGTTTTCTTGATTGGAGATGGGGAAGAAATGCTGCTGGAATTTCTTGATTTAATGGATAAAACCAGGCAGCTTACCAGACAGCAAAGACTAATAAAACTGGCTGAAATTGAGGGAGTTTACGTACCTGGTCTGTATTCAGTGGAATACAATGAGGATAAAACCTTCAAGGTTATGAACCCCCGTTTTAAAGGAGTGCCAGAAAAGGTCCGTAAAAGGGTGGTCAGGGACCTTGATAATTGTTATTTTCCCGAAAAACCGATTGTTCCTTATATGGATATCGTCCATGACCGGGCTGTTCTTGAAGTAATGAGAGGTTGCCAGAGGGGATGTCGTTTCTGTCATGCCGGAATTGTATACCGTCCTGTAAGGGAACGGTCGGTAGATGTTTTAAAAAAACAGGCCGATATGCAGCTTAAGAATACCGGTTATGAAGAGATTTCCCTGGCATCATTAAGCACCCTGGATTATTCAGGGGTTAACAGGCTGGTTGGGGACCTGGTCAAGGAATATGAAAAAATGGGAATAGGTGTGTCATTACCATCTTTAAGGGTTGATGCCTTTTCAATTGATCTGGCAAATGAAGTTCAGAAAGTGAGAAAAACAACTTTGACTTTAGCACCTGAAGCGGGTACGCAGCGGTTGCGGGACATAATAAACAAGAATGTAAGTGAAGAACAGTTATTCAGGGCTGTAGAAGCTGCTTTTAAATCGGGTTGGCTTTCTTTAAAATTGTATTTCATGTTCGGTTTGCCCGGTGAGACAACGGCTGATCTAGACGGGATTGTAGAATTATTACAAAAAGTAAAGTATATAGGGGACCAATATGCCCCAAGGCCGGTAGAAGTCAGGGCCAGTTTAGCATGTTTTGTTCCTAAAGCTCATACTCCTTTTCAGTGGCAGGTCCAGGATAGTATTGAAGAGCTAGAACAAAAACGAAAGCATTTATTGAAGAAAAAAAAGAAAAGAATAAAACTTAAATTTCACGATAGTCAAACAAGTTATTTAGAAGGGGTAATTGCCCGGGGGGACAGGAGACTGTCAAAGGCTATTTATCTAGCATGGCAAAAGGGTTGTAAATTTGACGGTTGGTCTGAATATTTTAAATTTGACTGGTGGATGTATGCATTGGAGTACTGTAATATTGACCCGGATTTTTACACGAGGCGAGTTCGTTCGTATAATGAGAAATTCCCCTGGGACTTTATTGATATAGGGGTAAAAAAAGAGTATTTACAAAAGGAAAATGACAGGGCCATGGAAGAAGTTGTTACACCAGACTGCAGGCAGAACGGATGTACAGGCTGTGGTATTTGTCCTGGTTTTAATATTAGTCTTGACGTTAAGGAGGAAAACCACAATGCGTTTGAGAGCCGAGTATAGAGTGGGACCAGAGCTGCGGTTTCTGGGCAATTTGGATATGATGCACCTTATGGAAAGGGCCTTGCGCCGGGCTTCGATTCCTTTTGCACTCAGTCAGGGTTTTAATCCCCATTTTAAATTATCAATGGGCACTGTGCTACCTGTGGGTTTATGGGGAGAAAAAGAGTATTTTGACCTGGAACTATATAAAGATATTGCAGTTGAGGACTTTATTAAAAGAATGAATAATAGTTTACCTGTACATATGTTTATAAATAAATGTGTTGAGATATCAGCTGCAACGCCTTCTTTGATGAAAGTTATTAATGCAGCTTCATATAGGTTTTGTATTCGCAAACCGGGTTTAGATCTTAACCTATGGAGAAATGAATTCCTTGCCAGGGATTCCCTGGTGATTAAAAGCCGGGGCAAGAAAAAAGATATAGCTAAGGATTTAAGACCAGGCATTTTCAAAGTAACAGTGCAAAAATGCCATAATTTTGATATTATTGAAATATGGGCAAGTACAGGCCCGCCTGTAAATGTTAGATATGATGAACTGGTAGAAGTAATGAAATTAACAGGCTTAAATAAAAAAAGCATAGGAGATGTTTTTCGCAGCGGCAACTACATTAAGGAAGGGTTAGAATATTATTCCCCTATGAAAAGGTGAGATAATGATTAGAGATATTATAGCTGAAGTTTACCCATGGGAATCTAGAGTAGCAATTGTGGAAGATGGGCGCCTGGCTGAGGTTTTCTGGGCAAATAAGGCTGAAAATGTAGGTAAAATATATAAGGGTAAGGTAAAGGATATAATACCGGGGCTTTCTTGTGCTTTTATTGACATTGGACTATCAAAGAATGCCTTTTTGTATGCCGGTGATGTAAAGTTTCCGGAGAAGAAAAACAAGGGCAATGTTTTTGACCTATTAAAAAGTGGTCAGGATATTATGGTCCAGGTAAAAAAAGAGGCTTTTTCTGAAAAGGGTGCCCGGGTTACGGGAGACGTGACTATTCCTGGCCATTTTCTGGTATTACTCCCATTTCAAACAGAAGTATCTATTTCGCGTAAAATAACCTGTGATGATCTAAGAGACCATTTACGGGGTATTATTCAAAAAAACAAACCGGACAATGTGGGCATAATATTAAGAACTGCCTGCCTGGAGGCAGAAGATTATGAAATACTAACAGAGTTACAGGAACACCTTAAAGTCTGGGAAGAAATTAAGATTCGCTATCAAAATAGCAAGGCTCCCAGTGTAATTTATGAGGATATTGACGTTCTGGAAAGAACTTTAAGGGACTACCTGGATGGAGATATATCAAGTGTTATTATAAATAACTCCAGGCTCAAAGAGAAGATAATTAATTATATTGATCAGATAAGCCCCCAGCATAATATATCTGTACAGTATGAAAAAGGGGACCTCTTTGAAAAATATGGACTGGAAAAAGATATAAAAAGGTCTTTACGCCGAAAGGTATGGTTAAAAAGCGGTGGTTACTTAATTTTTGATAAGACAGAAGCCATGACAGTAATTGATGTTAACAGTGGTAAATATACAGGAAAGAATGATTTTGAAGATACAGTTTTTAGGTTGAATATGGAAGCGGCAGTAGAGATTCCCAGACAGCTAAGATTACGGAGCATAGGCGGTATCATACTTATAGATTTTATAGATATGAAATATAAAGTAAATATAGAAAAAGTTGTAGCAGCATTGAGAAATGAGATGGAAAAGGATAAAGCTCATACATATATCGTAGGTATGACAGGCCTGGGTTTTTTAGAAATGACCAGGAAAAGATCACGTTATGGAGTATCGGATTTCTATACTGAAGAATGTACAAACTGTAATGGCAGGGGACGTACCATAAATCTGTTTGCTCTGTCCTGTGAAATTAAAAGAAAACTTGCAAATATGGATTATCTAGAAAACGATGAATTAACCTGTGAGGTTCATCCTGAACTCCTGGATTGTATCGCCAACGATGAGAGGAACTTAAATTACATTGAAAAGCGTATAAAGAAGAAAGTAAAAATAAAAGCAAATCCTAAACTTGGGTTAGAAGACTATAATATTTTTACTGATCAGGATTGAAGTAACAGGTTTATAACTTCTTCTAACTTGACTACAGGTAGTATTTATGTTATAGTTATTACTAGGTTGCACGTTTTTGCAACCGCACAGTTCGGGTTATTTAAATGGTCGCAGGCCTACCTTGTAACTGGCGAGTCTAAAAGATGTGGAGGTGTTATTTTAAGTGTACGCAGTGATTCAAACAGGTGGTAAGCAGTACAGAGTCAGCGAAGGAAACATTTTGAAAATTGAGAAACTTGCAGCAGAAGCGGGGGAAAAACTTGTTATTGATCAAGTTCTTATGCTCAATGATGAGAATGGTAATGTGAAAATAGGAAATCCTCTCGTAAACGATGCAAAGGTTACAGTTGAGGTAATAGAACAGGGTAAAGGGAAAAAGATTACGGTTTTTAAATATAAAAGAAGGAAAAATTATCGTAAAAAACAGGGGCACCGTCAGCCATATACAAAAATAAAGGTTGAAAAAATAGAGGGTTAACAGTGATTTATAAAGTGGTTATCAGGAGGTGTTAATATGGCTCATAAAAAGGGTGTTGGTAGTTCAAAAAACGGAAGAGACAGCGAGTCCAAGAGGCTTGGTGTTAAAAGATATGACGGTCAAGTTGTTAGAGCCGGAAATATTCTAGTTAGACAGAGAGGGACTAAAATTCATCCCGGGAATAATGTGATGATTGGTAAAGACGATACGCTGTTTGCAGTTGTTGATGGGAAGGTTAAATTTGAGAGAAAGGGTAAGACAAAGAAACAGGTAAGTGTTTATCCCTTAGTTGATACCGTTACTATGTAAATATTTATATTAGATAGTTATTTGATACAGTATGTTAACCCCTGGAGTTTTCAGGGGTTTTTTGTTATTATTAGGTAATGCGTTAGGGGGGGAAGTATTGGAAGCGCAACGAACAGTAGATATTATTAGAAGAATCAGGCACGATTTTGGGAACCACCTGCAGGTAATAAGTGGATATATTGAGCTGGAAAGATATAATGATGCAAAGAAATATATTAATGGCATAATTGAAGAGATGGGTGCTGAAAGGAGTATTTTCGAAACGGGTAATGCCGATACAGCTTTATACTTATATAAACAAATGTTAATGGCAAGGGATTTGGGAATAATACTAAGATATAAAGACCTGCAGATAAGCAAACCAGATATGTTACTGGATAAAAATGAACCGTATAACAGCCTGGTGAAATTAACCGGCAAGGTAGAGATTAAAGATGATGAACCTGTAATGTATATTTCTTTGTATGAAGAAAATAATGAGGTAAAAATGCTTTTTGGCTGTGAAGTGCTTAAACAGAATCCAATTATGGTTAGTATCAAGGAGTGAGGTCATGTTTGTTGATCAGGCCAGGGTATATGTTAAGGGGGGAGATGGAGGAAACGGTATAGTAGCATTCCGCCGTGAAAAATATGTACCTATGGGTGGTCCTGCCGGAGGGGATGGCGGACGGGGTGGAAATGTAGTCTTTAAAGCAGATGAAGGCTTGAGAACCCTGATGGATTTTAAATACAAAAGACATTTCAAAGCGATAAGAGGTGCACATGGTAAAGGAAAAAATATGCATGGGGCTTCTGGTGAAGATATGGTAGTGAAAGTTCCTCCAGGTACTATAATAAGAGATGACGATACGGGAGAATTAATAGCTGACATGATAGAGGTTGGGCAGGAAGTAGTAGTTGCTAAAGGGGGCAGGGGTGGTAGAGGTAACAGCCGGTTTGCTTCAGCACAAAATAAGGCCCCCTCCATATCAGAGAATGGTGAACCCGGGGAAGAAAGATGGATTAGCCTGGAGCTAAAATTACTTGCTGATGTAGGTCTGGTAGGATTTCCTAATGCGGGTAAATCAACGCTTATTTCCAGGATATCTGCTGCCAGGCCCAAAATAGCAGATTATCCTTTTACCACACTGGTGCCCAATCTGGGTGTTGTATTGACCAAAAGCAGAGAATCATTTGTCGTGGCAGATATCCCAGGTCTTATTGAAGGTGCTCATGAAGGAACAGGTCTGGGCCACGATTTTCTCCGCCATGTAGAAAGAACAAAAGCATTGTTATTTGTGCTGGATACTGCACAGACAGAAGGACGGGATGTTTTGAACGATTATAATATCCTTCAAAGGGAATTAGAACAGCATGATATAAACCTATTAAAACGTCCTTTTCTTATTGTAGCCAATAAGATGGATATTCCTGAAGCAAGAGAAAACGTTAAAAAACTATATGAAAGTTTTGGAGAAAAAGTCTGTTGTATATCTGCAGCAACCGGACAGGGTGTGGATGATTTAGTAGAAAAGACTCATACACTACTAAAAAGCATTCCAGAAGAAATTCCTGTCACGAATGAAGAACCAGTAATAAGAAGATATGAAACTGAAGAACCTTTTGAGATTGATATTGTTGATGGGGTATATCAAGTAAGTGGTAAGCGTATAGAAAAGTTATTTGCCATGACTAATTTTAATACCGATGAAGGGCTGCAGAGGTTTCAGAGAATAATAATAAAAATGGGCTTGGAAGAAGCTTTAAAGGAACAGGGAATTCAAACAGGTGATACTGTAAAGATAAAAGACATGGAGTTTGAGTATAGTGAATGAATAAAATCGTAAAGGTTCAGGAGGGAGGATATTTAACGACTTTCGTACGGGACTTTTAGAAGTGTTGTAAAAAAATTACTGCAAGTAGATAAAATCATTTATCCTGTTCCTGAAGGGTCCGGTCCCCTTCATCCACAGGAACAAGTGCTTTTAATACTTTATCTTGAGACTTTTAGTGAGTATAAAAGAAGCCGTAAAATCTTACTGCATTTAAATTCTGATTTTTAACCTAATATATATTGGGGTGTGGTATATATGAATGTGCGTTCAGCATTAAGAAATTGTCGTCGTATTGTAGTTAAACTGGGGACAAATTCGCTTACTCATAACAATGGACAGCTTAACCTTTACCGGATAGAACGACTGGTAAGGGAACTTGCAGATCTACATAATCAGGATAAAGAAGTTCTGCTGGTCAGTTCCGGGGCCATTGGGGCTGGGGCAAGCCGGATGGGGTTTAAAAAAGTTCCCAAAACTATACCTCAAAAACAGGCACTGGCTGCTATAGGGCAGGGAGCTTTGCTGCACCTTTATGAAAAGCTCTTTGCTGAATATGGGAAGACAGTTGCCCAAGTACTGCTTACCCGGGGTGACCTGGATGATAGAATACGATATTTAAACGCCACCAATGCTTTGTTAGCAATACTTGGTATGAAGGTAATACCTATCATAAATGAAAATGATACTGTTATCGTAGAGGAAATAAAATTTGGAGATAATGATACCCTGTCTGCGATGGTTACAGGACTTGTTGATGCTGATTTATTAATTATCCTGTCTGATGTTAACGGACTTTATGATAGTGATCCCCGGGTGAATAAAGACGCCTGTTTAGAAAACCAGGTAGTTGAGATTACCAGTTCAATGATTGAAAATTCTAAAAACCGGGGCAGCAGTTTTTCGAGTGGGGGAATGTATACAAAATTAAATGCGGCTCGTATGTGCATGGCTGCAGGGGTACCCATGGTTATTGCGAACAGTGATGTCGATGGTGTAATTCGCAGGGTGGTAGAGGGTGAAGAATTGGGTACCATTTTTATTCCCCGGGAGGAGAGGATGCATGCCCGGAAAAAATGGATAGCTTTTGGTACAGTGCCACAGGGGCAGATTGAAATAGATGCGGGAGCTGGAGCAGCATTGCTTAAAAAAGGTAAAAGCCTACAACCTTCGGGTATAATTGAAGTTAAAGGGGAATTTGAACGGGGGACAGTGGTATCGGTTATAGTACCTGATAGAACAGAAATTGCCAGGGGGATAGTTAATTACAGTTCTGGAGAAATACAACTTGTAATGGGTAAGAAGACCTCAGAGATTGAAGGAATACTTGGAGAAAAGGATTACGACGAAGTTATACACAGGAATAACCTCTGGGTGGAACATAAATAAATTTTTAATTTAAATTATGAAGAGATAAACTAATGTTTACTGGGTGGTTTTATAATTTTAAATTTATAATTATTCTAAGGAGAGATGGAAAATGAATAACAAATTACAGGAAATACTTATTGAGCAGGGGAAGAAAGCTAAAAGTGCATCCAGGTTTCTAGCTACAGCTTCTACAACTCTAAAAAATAATGCTCTTTTAGCTATGGCAGATTCTCTAGAAGAAAACAGCGAGGAAATTATTAAGGCCAATGAAATAGATTTACAAAATGGAAAAGAGCAAGGTCTTACTTCAGCTTTATTAGAACGTTTAACCCTTAATGATAGCCGTATAAAAGACATGGCCCAGGGACTGCGTGA
>DAOUSQ010000117.1 GCA_030627145.1 Syntrophomonadaceae bacterium
AATCTTCCAGCATCTCTATATCATCCAGATCTATAGCCTCTGGTTTAATTTTTATTTCAGTTAACTGCTGTTTCCCATTTACTTTTACTGTAATTACCCCTCCCCCAGCTGAAGCTTCAACCTCTCTTTCTTCTAATTCTGCTTGCATTTTCGCCATCTGTTCCTGTACTTTTTTAGCCTGTTTTATCATTTTGTTCATTGACCCGCCACCAGGATTAAATTTCATTTCGTCTTCCCCCTTAATCTTTTATTTCTACAACATCTTCACCAAAATATTCAATAGCTTTTTTTACAATAATATTATTATACTTATCATCATCCAGGAAAATAAACTGAATTTCTATTTCCCTTCCTAAAATATCTTCTACCACATTCTCAGCTATTTCTCTATTGACTTTTTCCTCCATCCGTTCCTTATGGAATTTATAACCTTTTTTAAACCCAATAAACAGGATATCATCTTTTAGTCCAATTAATTTACCCTGCGATAATAATGCATGCGTAGGTATTTTTTTCTCTTTAACCCCTGTGAGTATCTTTTTCCATAAAACGTCCCGGGCATTAATTTTCTCTGCTTTTTCCCTGGGCACAACTGCTTTGGCTTTGCCCGGGGGCTTATTTTGCTTCTCTTTTTTATCTTTTTTGCCAAATACCGCTGCCATCTCCATAAATGTCATTTCCAGTAGGAATTTATTTCCTTCACTGAATCGCAGTTTTTCAGCTGCATCCATCAGTATCCTTAAAGCCTTTAACATTTTATGGTTGTCTGTTTTGTTTTTTTGATTTTCTAGAAAAGCCCTGCTGTTTTCACTAATGACACTGAACTCTACCCTTTCTCCAAGTATAGAATAAAGGAGTAAGTCTCGTAAATAAAGTGCTGACTCCCTGGCTATCTGTTGGGCTTCTTTTCCTTCATTTAAGGCAGATCCCAGCATATCTATAATGGAAGCTATATTTTGCGCAAATACTGCATCCATTAGTCTGGCCAGAAACAAGTCATCCACCAGTCCCAGTACATCAAGCACATCACTTTTATTAATATTATTTCCTTTATAGGAATATATCTGATCTAAAGTACTTAATGCATCTCTCATCCCTCCATTGGCCCGGCGCGCTATTAACAGTAGAGCCTCTTGATCAAGCTGAATATCATTAGAGATGGCTACCTTTTTTAGCCTTTCCATAATTTCATTTATGCTAAGTCTTCTAAAGTTGTATACCTGACAGCGTGAATGAATCGTAGCAGGTATCTTTTGTGGTTCAGTTGTAGCCAGTATAAAGATAACAGCATCAGGAGGTTCTTCAATCGTTTTCAATAGAGCATTAAAAGCTTCAGTTGTCAACATATGTACTTCATCTATAATATAAACTTTTACTTTCCCCTGAGCAGGCATTATTCGAACTTTTTCACGCAAATCTCTTATTTCATCGATTCCCCGATTTGAAGCAGCATCAATTTCGACTACGTCCATAAAATTTCCATTATTAATATCCTGACACGATGAACAAACATTACAGGGCTCCCCATTGATTAGATTTTCACAGTTAACTGCCCGGGCAATAATCTTAGCAATACTGGTTTTTCCAGTCCCCCTGGGTCCTGAAAAAAGATAGGCATGAGTAGTTCTACCATCTCTTACAGCATTTCTCAATGCGGTTACTGTTTTTTCCTGCCCCACAACTTCATCAAACCGCTGCGGCCGCCAGGCTCTATATAAGGCTAAATAACTCATAATAAGGCCCCCTTCCTAAAATGAGGCATCATCAGACGGTATTCCAAATACGTGAAAACTCAATTTTACACAGTCCCTTTAAAATTAATAAATTTCTAGATCAAAGCTTTTCTTTCCTTCAATAATATACAAATATATAAAGAAAATATAAAAAGAGCAGGCCTATCCCTGCTATAAATTATCAAATATCTATTTAATTTAATGCCGTGCACCTAGCTTCGAGAATACTTTCCAAGCGTTACTTGAGCAGTTAACTCCATTCAGGCTGCCCTGTGTCACATGGGATTGATCTCTTAGTGCTGCTTCCTTCCAGACCTGACACGGTTCAAGATGTCCCATTGCACAGGACCCAAACTTCTCCATCACTTACTCAAGCCAGACCTTACAAAGTAGACCCTCGGCTCAGGACTTCGACCCTGCTGTAGCGGTTTGCAGGTTACAGGGCACCGCTAATTCCCCATCTAGCACGGCAAATCTTTTTACAGATAACAAAACCCTTCCCGAAATTCGGCAGGGGGTATTTTCTATATTATTATATATTGCTAACTTATTGTACATCCTTTTCTAACTGTTTTCAAGTGTCTAACAAATTATACTCCACTTATGCCAACACCATATAGACCTTTATGACTTTTATGGTGTTACCATCCCACCTTTTCTTTTATCGAAACTCTTTTTACGTGCCAAAGATGCAAATATTCCTAGAACACAAAGAAAGCTGAAAATGCAAAATCCCACTTTGAAACTCTTCAAAAGTGAAATAGTTTGAGCAGTACTCAAACTTGCATTGCCAACATATACAGCTATCAATAACGTTACAATCCCCATACTTGTAGCCTGCCCTATAACACGCATGGTTGACATTGTTGATGAAGCCACGCCATAAAATCTAGGCTCGACTGCTCCCATTATCGCATTACTATTGGGAGAAGCAAATAAAGCAACCCCCAGTCCCACCAGGGCAAGATTTGTTACTATCAGCCATAATGGAGTTGCTGTATTAAGAAAAACAAAAACAAAAAGTCCCAGCGCACTTAACCCCATTCCCCACGAAGCCACAATATGTGTTTCAATTGTATCAGATAAGGCCCCCGCAAAAGATGAAAACAAAGCCATAACGGCTGGTTGGGAAATGAGAATTAGCCCTGCCACCTGTGGACCATACCCGACTACCACCTGTAAATAAAGAGAAATTATAAAACCTATTGCAGTAATAGAACTATAGTTTATCATTGCTGCAAGATTGGAAAAAGCAAAAGCAGGATTATCAGTAAATAACTGCATTTTAATTAACGGATATTCGACTTTAATTTCACAGTAGACAAACGCTATGATCAACATAAACCCACTAATAAAGATATATTTTGCCAGGTCGGTACTGGTAATAGCTGACATCCCATATAGTAATGCTACCAATCCTGACATATATAGAATACTGCCCCTGAAATCAAATTTTTCCCCTTTTGCCCCGGTCCATTCTCCTTTTAAATGTAAGAAAATAAAGGCAACTGCAATTAGACTAATTATAGCAGTAAAAATGAAAATGCTTCTCCAGCCCATATACCGGCACATTGAACCTCCAACTACAGGCCCAAGTGATAACCCTATATATGTTGCAGTTACTGCCATCCCCATAGCCTTTCCCCTCCTATTTGGGGGATAAACTGATGATAATATCGCCATAGCCGTACCATAAATCATGGAAGCAGCTGCCCCCTGCAACAGCCGGAAAAAAATCATGCTTCCATTTGACCAGGAAAAAGCACAAAGTAGAGAAAATACCGTAAAAAAGATAGATCCCCACAAAAATATTTTCCTTCGTCCAGTAATATCAACAAACACTCCCCACGGGCAACAAAAAGGCTGCTGAAGCAAGAATATAACTTGAAACTATCCAGCTTAGTCCCACTGCACTGCTAGAAAAATTTTTTCCAATAGCCGGCAAGGCCAAGTTCAAAGAGCTACCCATAAAAGTGGTAGCAAAAGATGTCATCATAACAGAGACTAAGGTGCTTTTTTCCATCGCTTTATTAGCATTCAAATCTGCAAAACTCCTTAATGATTTTTAATTAATACCTTGTTTGGTAACTCAAATGTATATTTTGGTAGATATTAGGTGGTATCCCAGTTTTTCAGTTATTACCTTATTTATCGTACTACAAATTCCGTATGACGTCCTATTTAATCGGTAATTCTCTTATGGCAAAAATAAAAAGGAACTTCAGCCCAATTTCTGAAACCCCTTACTAATTCTTTAATGGCGGAGAGAGAGGGATTTGAACCCTCGATGGAGTGTTATCCCCATACTCGATTTCCAATCGAGCGCCTTCAGCCATACTCAGCCATCTCTCCACATATTTAATTTTAAATTTTAAATTTTGAATTATGGTTGGAAAATTGACGTTTTC
>DAOUSQ010000072.1 GCA_030627145.1 Syntrophomonadaceae bacterium
ATGACTAGGGATCCTAATGAAATACGGCGAGTTGGATTTGAATCTCTGGCCAAAGGACTTGGCCCAGTAGGTATGGCCTATTTTTTGCGTCAATATGATCAAGGAGAAGGAGACTATACGAAGGAACGAAAAGAAATATTAAGGGATATTACTATTGATGAGATAAAACGTGACCTAAGAGCACCAGGTACTTAAATAAAGTTGTCAATAATTGTTAACCGGCTCTCCTGGAAACACAGTTTTCCAGGGGAGCTTTTTCATATTAATAAACCACAAGGGGTAATTTTTGTGGTTGCATGAGTAGGAATATAGTATTAATAACATGACGAAGAACAGGGATTTCGTCCCAACATAACAGTAGACAAATAAGCAGAGAACCTCGGGTAGGCAGAGAAGCATCCCGAGGGTTTATTTTAGGTAGGGACAATAATTATCCTGATAGAAAAATAGAAATACTAATCTTGAAAATATAAGGAAAATCTTTTCTTTATCGGGTAGAAAGTATTAGGCACTAATAACGTTTGACAATACTAATGCAGAAAGTTATTATAATGATATTATAATAAAAACATTCCGTTGCAAAGAAACTAAAAAAATATGGAATGGTAGAGTATCCAAGCAATTCCCCTATGATATACAGGAAACAGCGCGAAGGAAATTAAGAATGCTTATAATTCAATTTCGATGCTTGATTTAAGAATACCACCGTCAAATCGATTAGAGTTATTAAAGGGAGATAGGAAAGGCCAGATGAGCATAAGGATTAATGAGCAGTGGAGAATTTGCTTTAAATGGGCTGATGGGGATTGTTATGACGTTGAAATTGTAGATTATCATTGATAACTAAAATGGGGTGAAAATTTTGAAAAAGTTATCTAATATACATCCTGGCGAAATTCTCGAAAAAGAATTTCTGGAAACATTAAATATTTCAGCATATTATCTTGCTAAAGAAACAGGGATGCCACAAACCAGGATATCGGAAATCATTAAGAAAAAGAGACGAATTACTGCGGATACTGCATTGAGACTTAGTAAATTTTTTGGGAATAGTGCTCATTTTTGGTTGGGCCTGCAGAATGATTATGACCTTGAGTTAGAAAAAGAAGCAAAGGCAAGTGAATTGAACAACATTAGACAATATGAATATGTATAATAAAGCAGATCCTAACCAGGAGAGAGCAGTTTTTGGGTGAACTCAAGAGAACCGTCCCCTTGAGTTCGAGGATTGAAAGATAATAGATTTATTAACGAAAGGGGTGGATCATAGTGGAATTTATTAGAAAAGTTGCTAATAGTGATATGTTAGCTGATGTTATGGACTTACCGGAAAGCTTTAGAAATAAGAAAGTAGAGATACTAATATTCCCATATGAAAATATGAATACTGACGATAGCACAGACAGGAAATCAAAAAAAGCTAGAGGTTTATTAGAAAAATATAAAAATAAGGAACTTCAAGATTTAGAAAATGGTGCCTGGGCGAAAGCGGTGGAAGATAAATATGAAAATAGTTGATGCCAATATAGTTCTAAGATATCTTTTGAATGATACAGAAGCTTTATCAGAAAGAGCTGCAGACTTATTAGAAAACAATGAGGTTTTTGTACCAAATGAAGTAATAGCAGAAATTGTATACGTCTTAGAGAAAGTTTATAAAGTAGAGAATAATGAAATAAGCAGTGCTTTGATGGAGCTTTTTGACTATGGTAATTTACAAGTAAGTGATATCCAGATAGTTAATGCAGCATTAAGGCTTTACGGAGAAAGAAGATTAGATTTTGTGGACACATTACTATATGCTTATAATAAAGTAGGAAACCATAAGGTTTATACTTTTGATAAAAAACTGAACAAATTATTAGATTGTTAGAGTGATGATTTATGTATTTTGCCAGGGAGGATAAGTAATGACTGATTATCATATAAATATTTTTTATAGTGAGGTAGATGAAGGATATATTGCGGATATTCCAGATTTGAATGGGTGTACGGCATTTGGTAAAACTCCTGCTATTGCACTGGAAGAAGTCCAAAGAGCAAAAGAATTGTGGATTATTGCAGCCAAAGAAGCCAATATCCCGGTTCCTGCTCCCCGGTACAGGCCGTTAATATATCAGGTATAATATGGATCAAGCGGTGCTGAGCACGCAATTTATTATCTTATAATACGACCGGCTTTTCTGGAAACACAGTTCTCCGGGGGAGCTTTTTTGTTTTCTCTTTAATTTAAACTGGAGTTTTCTATTGACCATAAGTTAACCTTAAAGGTATAATTCAAATATAACTGACCAACCGGTCGGTCAATATTTTGGCGCTGAGAAATGGGAGGGTATTAAGTGTATAAGAGGGCTGGATTAGTATATTTTGGTGTGGCTTTACTGCTGGTTTTAACACTTGCAGTTTCAGGTTGTGGTAAAAAAGAGGAAGTAGTAAAGGAAACGGAAATAAGCGTAAATGTAGCAGCGGCGGAGATAAAAGACATAGCTAAGAGTGAGAGTTACTCCGGTATAGTCAGGGGTGTAAATGAAGTATACATAATGCCCAAAGTTCCTGCAAGGGTGACAGCAATTTATGTTAAACCTGGTGATGTAGTTAAACAGGGTCAGACTTTACTTACTCTGGACAGCAGTGACTACGAAGCTTCCGTAAAGCAGGCCCAGGCGACATTAGCTATGGCTGAAGCAGGTAAAAAGGCCAATGATGCTCAGCTTGTTGCAGCAAAAGCCAGCTACGAAAGAACTCAAAAGCTCCATGAAGCCGGGGCTGTATCTGATCAGCAGTTAGAAGCAGCCCGAACCCAGTATGAATCACTGGCAGCAGGGAGTGCTGAGGCTGCTTTAGAACAGGCACGGGCAGGTTTACTGCAGGCACAAACCCAGTTAAACCACTGTATTATAACTTCCCCAATTACCGGAACAGTAGGGACAATAGGCCTTTCACTTGGTGATACAGCAAATCTGCAGTCTCCTGCTGTTATTGTCAGCGACACTTCCCGGTTAGAAATAGATGTAATGGTTAGTGAATCAGAAGTAAGTTATGTAGAAACAGGCAGCGATGTTGATATTCTCATAAAAGCAGCTAGTAAGAAACCTTTTAAGGGGAAAGTTGAAAGTGTATCTATTGTGCCTGATCCAATCAAACATAACTATGAGGTGAAAATTTCTCTGGATAACCCGGATAACATTATAAAATCGGGGATGTTTGCCGAAGTCAGCATAGCCACGATAAGTAGAGATGATGTTGTATGTGTTCCTGTAAGTGCAGTTATTCCTAAAGGGGGAAGGACTATTGTATATACCCTTGATAAGGAAAAACGGGCCCGGGAAAGAGAAGTAAAAATTGGGATAGAAAATAACCAGTATGTTGAAATAATTGAAGGAATAACAGCAGGTGAACAGGTCATTACAAAAGGTAATACCCTGGTAAATGACGGTACCCTGGTAAGGGTAGTTGCCGGGGGTGGGAAATAATGCGAATAGTTAATTTCTCTGTAAAAAGACCGGTCAGTATGATAATTTTTGTAGCCGTTCTTCTTATCCTGGGTTTTTTCACCCTGTCTAAAATGGCTCTGGATTTATACCCTGATATGAAGCTTCCTGTGGCAGCCGTTATTACCTCATATAACGGAGCAGGTCCAGAGGAAGTTGAATCCCAGGTTACAAAACCTATTGAAGGGATAGTAACCACCCTGAGTAATATTAAGGAAATTGAATCTACGTCAACTGCAGGAAGTTCATTTGTTATTATCCGCTTTAACTGGGGAACTAATATGGATAGTGCCACAGTAGATATACGAGAGAAAATCGGAATCATTGAACCATATCTAGCGGATGGGGTAGATAAGCCTATGGTTGTTAAGATGGACCCTACCATGATGCCCATTATGCAGATGGGTATAAGTGGTGGAGAGAATCTAGCCCAGCTGCAGTCTATTGCTGAGGATGTTATTGAACCGCGTCTTTCACGTATTCCTGAAGTAGCATCTGTAGTCATTACCGGAGGCCTTGAAAGAGAGGTAAAAGTTGATGTTGACCCGGTAAAATTAGAAAATTACGGTCTTTCTCTTTCACAGGTAAACCAGGTACTGCAGATGGAAAACTTCAACCTGTCAGGAGGAAAAGTAGAAAAGGGGGACAGGGAGTACTTTGTCCGCAACCTGCAGCAGTTTGAATCAGTTGATGATATAAAAAATGTTGCAATATTAACTTCAACAGGCAGCACTATTTACCTTAAAGACATTGCCCAAATAAGTGACGGGTATAAAGATATATCTCAACTTACCCGTGTAGACGGGGGACATGCAGTTGGAATACACTGTCTTAAACAGACCGATGCCAATACGGTCAAAGCCTGTAATGCGGTACGAGAGGAAATGCAGAAAATATCCGATGAACTGGGTGTTGACCTTAATGTTAAATTTGTTTTTGACCAATCAGAATTCATTAACAAATCACTGAAAAATACTTATAAAATGATACTTGAAGGTGCAATACTTGCTATGCTGGTGCTGTTTTTCTTCCTGCGTAATGTCCGCAGCACTTTGATTATCTTTACTGCTATACCTCTTTCTATAATTGCTACTTTTATTCTCATGTATTTTACCAACAGTACCATCAACCTTGTAACCATGGGGGGATTGGCCCTGGGTGTGGGCAGGATTGTAGACGATTCTATAGTAGTCTTTGAAAACATATACCGGCACAGGATGCTGGGTTTACCACCGGTGGAAGCAGCTGTCAAAGGTGCATCCGAGGTGGGTAATGCGGTAATAGCAGCTACTTTAACCACGATAGCAGTATTTTTCCCCATTATTTTTGTAGAGGGTATTGCTGCCATTATATTTAAACCGCTGGCCATGACCATATCATGTGCCATATTCTGTTCGCTTTTTGTTGCTCTTACGGTAATACCGCTGATGTCTTCGAGGATGCTTACAGATAAATCCATGCAGCGAAATATTGAAAAGAAAGGTAATATCTTCAAGGCCACCAGGAGGTTTGGAGAATGGATAGATAATCTGGGAGAGCGTTACAAAGTGGTGCTGGAAAAGGCCTTATCCCATCGCCGTTGGGTTATTATTATTGTAACAGTATTAATGGTAGCTTCCTTTGCGGCTATGCCCCTTATAGGAGCGGAATTCCTGCCGAAGATGGACTCGGGGGAGATTTCTATAAATATTGAGTCGGATAAAGGCAGCAGGCTTGAAAGTACCGATGATATAACCCGTAAAGTTGAAGAACATATTGAAAAGATACCTGAAGTAGAAACAATATTCACCAGTGTGGGCAGTTCGGCCAATATGATGATGGATGATGGAACCCAGAGTGATAAAGCTACTATTTATGTAAAACTGTGTTCTAAGAGTGAACGTGACCGGAGTGTGGATGACGTTGCTGAAGAAATAAGGCAAAAAGTCCGTGATGTAGCCGGGGCTAAGATTAAAGTAAGTATAATGGATATGACCAGTGGAATACCTGGTACTGGTGGGGGTCCTATTAATGTACAGGTCCGTGGTGATGACCTTAAAGTTCTAAAAGAGGTATCAGCTGAAATAGCGGAGATTGTCCGCATTGTTCCGGGTACCCGTGAGGTTACATCTTCACTTACTGACGGTAAACCTGAGCTGCAGGTAAAGATAGACCGGCAGAGAGCGGCAGCCTATGGCCTTACGCCTATGCAGGTTTCATCGGAAATAAGAAATGCAATGCAGGGTACAGTGGCAACACGATACCGGGTAGAGGGAGACGAAGTTGATGTAAGGGTAAGGTATATACCCGAGGGACACCAGGATATAGACTACCTGAGCAACATGACTA
>DAOUSQ010000084.1 GCA_030627145.1 Syntrophomonadaceae bacterium
ACCCTTCACCTATCACTTAAATAATACTTTTTATGGAATAAAATAATATTATTTTGTCGCGCAAAAGTTGTATAACTAATTAAAGATAGGAGTTGAGTATCGTGAAATACCTGCTGGTTCTTGCAGACGGCATGGCTGATTATTGTATCCCGGAACTGGATAATAAAACACCCCTTCAATACGTTAAAACACCTAATATGGATTTCCTGGCTAAGAACGCAGTCATAGGAAAAGCTGCAACTATCCCACAGGGATACCCCCCGGGAAGCGATGTAGCAAATTTAGCAGTTATGGGTTATGATCCACGTAAATATTATACTGGACGTTCCCCTCTTGAGGCAGTGAGTATGGGTGTAGAACTTGGTAACAATGACATGGCTCTTCGCTGTAACCTGGTCACTCTTTCAGAAGAAGAAGACTATAGTGATAAAACTATGATAGATTACAGCTCAGGAGAAATCAGCTCCGAGGAATCAGCTGAACTTATTACAGTTTTACAAAAAGATCTTGGTAGTGATGTATTTACTTTTTATCCAGGAATTAGTTATCGTCACCTTTTGATATGGAAAAATGGAATCGATAAAGAACTATCTCTAACTCCACCACATGATATATCTGATCGAAAAATTGGCGAATACCTTCCTGGTGGTAGTGATGGAAAATATTTATTGGATTTAATGGTAAAGAGTGAAAAATTATTAAAAGACCATCCTGTTAATATAGCAAGACGTTCGTCAAATAATAATCCTGCTACCTCAGCATGGTTATGGGGAGAAGGTAAAAAACCTTCACTTACCAGTTTCCAGGAAAAATATATGCTCAAAGGTTCGGTAGTAGCAGCAGTCGATCTGGTCAGGGGATTAGGTATCTGTGCCGGACTTAAGCCGGTTTCTGTAAAGGGAGCAACAGGGGGTATAGAAACAAACTTTAAAGGTAAAGCAAGAGCTGCACTTGATGAACTAAAAAGCGGTCAGGATTTTGTCTACCTGCATATTGAATCTCCTGATGAAGCAGGACACCAGGGCAGTTTACAACGCAAAATATGGAGTATTGAACAAATCGATAAGGAAGTTATTGGATTAGTCCTGTCAGAAATTGATGAGTTTGAAGACATTAGGATAATGGTTTTACCTGACCACCCTACCCCTCTATCTACCCGGACCCACAGCAGTGATCCGGTACCTTTTATGATTTATGATAAGAATTCTCCGGTAAAAGATGGTGTTGGGCAATATGATGAATCTTCCGCTAATAGCGGAAGATTCTTTGAAAAGGGTTTCGAGCTTATGGATTATTTTATTCTGGGCAAAAAATAATAATAAAAAATACACAAGTAAGGGGGCTTAATAATAGCCCCCTTACATCTTCTACTATTATTACATTACTTTTAAAAGGATTGTGAAAAACTTACTGCATGTGAACAAAACCATTTATTCCTATTCCTGAAGGGTCCGGTCTTAAGCTTGTGGTTATGAGCCATTTTTTCACCTAAAATTTAGTCAGGTTTATAGCAACAGTTCTACATATCGCTCGCCTTTATCCCCCTTCATCCACAGGAACAAATGCTTTTGTTATATTATTACAGGACTTTTAAAAAAGATAGAATAGTTTCCTGCATTTTTTCGCGGGAACTTACGGTCTTATGCCTTATTTCCCTTTTATCAAGGTTTTTTATTCCTCCCGGTATATCAATGCCGGTTTGTGAAGAAAGAATTTCCAGGATTTCAAATTCATTTTTCCCCTGCAGCATTTCCGGTGGAAGAACTGCACTGGCAACACTGCTCCCAAATTTAAAAGGACTGGCTGTTGAAGCAATAATAGTTTTAGTTTTATCACCGGTACTTAGAAAGTACTTATTATATACATTAACTGCAACTGCTGTATGGGTATCAAGTAAATACTTTTTATTCATCCAGGTATCACGAATGGTTTCTACTGTTTCATTCTCTGAACAGAAATCCGACCAGAAAATCTTCTTAACTTCTGTGTGGGTAGTTTCATCTATTTTATATCTCCCCCTGTTCTTCAATTCTTCCATCCATGAGTTTACTCTATTGGCATCATGGTCTGTGATTTCATAAAGCAGTCTCTCTAAATTTGAAGAAATGAGAATATCCATTGAAGGAGACATCGTTTTTTTAAATTCCCGGTTAGAATCGTAAATACCGGTTTTTATAAAATCAGTTAAAACATTATTGGAGTTTGAAGCACATATAAGCTTATTTATGGGTACTCCCATCTTTCTCGCATAATAAGCAGCAAGAATATTTCCAAAGTTCCCGGTTGGTACGACTATGTTTATTAAATCTTCATTTTCCAGATAACCATTTGCCCTGAGGTCCACATAGGCCGAAACATAATATACTATCTGCGGCAGCAGTCTCCCCCAGTTAATAGAATTGGCAGAAGACATTTTCATATTATTCACGGCCAATTTCTCGTTAAACTCTGAGCTGGCAAAAATATTTTTCACTCCAGTCTGGGCATCATCAAAATTCCCCCTGACTGCAGCTACGTAAACATTCTCCCCTTCCTGGGTGACCATCTGTCGCTTTTGGACTTCACTTACTCCATCTTCAGGAAAGAAAACTATTATCCTTGTCCCTTTAACATCCTTAAATCCTTCCAGAGCTGCTTTACCAGTATCTCCTGAAGTAGCCACAAGAATAATTATTTCACTTGTTTCATTCGTTTTTCTCATGCTGGTAGTAAGCAAAAGCGGAAGCATTTGCAATGCCATGTCCTTAAAGGCACAGGTAGGCCCATGCCATAATTCCTGAATGTATACGTTCTCTTTAAGTTTAACCAGCGGTGCAATACGTTCATCATCAAATTTTTCTGCATTGTAGGCACCATAAACACATTCGTTTATTTCTTCAGGGCTGAAGTCAGTCAGGTAATACTTTAAAATCATACTTGCCCTTTCTTGATACCCCAATGATTCCATTTCGCAAAAAATATTTTTATCCAGGCTGGGAATAAAATCAGGTACAAATAACCCCCCATCCGGGGAGATTCCCATTTTAATGGCATCTGCTGAACTAATTGACGAGTATTTTCCCCTGCTGCTCTGGTATTTCACTCAAAAACCTCCCTTAACCTTTTAAAACTTTAATTATATAATTTTATACCGAAAAATAATATGGTACAACACCTCTAAAAATTCCCAGCTTATTGGCAACTTTCAAGTAATTCCCACTCTGCAGTCGACAATAAGTTGTATATTTTATAAACTAGAAATATAACTTCTATTCCACTGCAAAAAGTCCGTTATTATCTTTCGTAGGGGAGACTTCAGTCTCCTTTGGAACTCAGGATGCCAATTCCTCAGCATTTGACGTGGAAGCTAAAGCATCCGCTACAGATAATATAGAAAAATTATAAAAGTTTTGGGTTTTTGCAGGGGAAGTAAAAATTCAGTTTAAGTAAGAATATCCTATCACCGTTATATTTAGGAGGTAGTCGTGTGGTACAGTTTATTACTCTAATAATAATTTCCTTTGTCTTAAAACTCTTATGGGATATATATCAGCAGCAAAAATATAAGCGAAAAAATAATACAAAACATGGGGATGTTATTGATCTCAGTGATGCCTGGGTGGATCTGGATAATATGCCTTACCAGAAACGTGAACAAATGTTAACTGGTCGCGAGCTATCTCTTTATCAAATACTGACTGAAATATTGTCTAATAACAATTATAACATCTATCCAAAAGTAAGACTTGCTGATATCCTTACTATCTCTTCCCAGGCTGATAACCGTCTGCAGTATCTTAGCCGCATTAAGGAGAGAAACGTCGATTTTTTAATATGCGAATTACCAGAGTTGAGACCGGTACTAATTATTCTCGTTGAAGGACAGATGAAAGGTAAGAAAAAAAGGGCACTCGATCGTTTTACCAAAAAAGCTGTTGAAGCTGCCGGGTTGCCGTGTTTAAAAGTTAATCTCAATACATTGCCATCAGTTAATGAATTATCTAAAAAAATGCGTAGTTCTGGATTAAATATTTAAAATATTTGATTCCACTGTAAAAAGTAATAATTATGGATACTACTGTATAAATAGACGCGGACTACGCGAAATATCGCGGATTTACGCGACAATTTTTTTATAATTATTCAATATTTCCGCCTAAACTCAGGGGTTTTGCAGGGAAATCATTTTTTTATTGTATTATTTTCAGTCGGTATTTAATTATCTCTATTATTTACTGTTGCAATTTTACAACATTTAACCTTCAATACTTCCTTTTTTTAGTTACTATCGTTATTAACACTATTATATTATCAATTTGTATTTGTTCTACTCATGCAACACTATATTGCTATTCTGGAACGATTTCCGAAAATACTTATTTTTAAGGGGATCTTCCACTTGTTTTCTTCATTTACAACATTTTTTTAATTCTCTGCATTTATAAATATGGAAATCAGAAATTTCGGCACTATTTTATGTAGACCACGAATTCTATTACTAATACAACTTTTGCACTGGACAAAATAATATTTATTAGGAGATATGCAGATTCTGCTGCACAATAATAATTTATTAAAAAAAGTTTCCAAACGCTACAATGGTTGTGAATCAGCTATTAATCCTGAATTAAAAGGTGGTACAGGAACGTTTTCTGACTTTTATCAAAGAAAATTTTTTCCTAAAGGTAAATAAACCTACCGATCAGAACCCGTTCCTGACTCTTTGCTACAAATCTAAAGGGGTTCACGTGCCGCCTAAATTACTTTATTCTGGCGAAATGTCTCTATTTCTGCTGGTTTGTAGCCGGCTGTCTGCAATATTTCTTCAGTATGTTCCCCCAGCTCAGGAAAACTAAGTTTGACTTCCCCGGGAGTATCAGACAGTTTTATCGGCACTCCGGTTAAAACCATATCCTTGCCTGACCCCTTGAAATTATTCATTTTTATTATCATGTCTCTTGCCAATGCCTGTGGGTGTTCAGACATTTCATCCAGGGTAAGAACGGGGGTAAAGCAGATGTCACTGTTAGCAAAGAATTCTACCCACTCATCCCTGGTTTTTTCCCGCATAAGTGCTCTTATATCTGCTAAAATCTCGGCTTGTCGTTTCTTATCATACTGGACCGAGATATATTCCGTCCTGCCCATTTTCTCGCAAAATTCTGCCCAGAACTTACCTTCTACAGCCCCCAGGCTAACAAATTTATTATCCTTGGTTTCATAGATGTTGTAAGTTGCATAACCTCCGGTTAAAATATCATTACCTCTCTCTGGAAGTACTCCCCATCCCGACCAGAATCCCAGGGTATAAGATAGGAGGCTTATGGAACCGTCCATCATGGCTATATCACAAAGCTGCCCCTTACCAGTTTTTTGCCGGCTGGCCAG
>DAOUSQ010000073.1 GCA_030627145.1 Syntrophomonadaceae bacterium
CAGCTAAGTTAATGATTATTCGCTTCACGTCTAACGTCTCACGTCTTACGTTTGCAAAGTAATTATCTCCTGCTAAATATTAATTTTAACATAACCGAACCCTGGAACAAAAACTCTTTGCCAGGTATACAAAAAATATTTCCAGAACAGCTTAATTCCTGTTACACTGAGAATAATTGACCACTGCCACCATTCAAGAGGAACCGTTTTAAATATATTTTGCAATCCCGGTAAATATATAACTGACAGATGCATAGTTACGGAGCATATAACAGCAACTACCAGAAATTTATTTTTTAAAAAACCCAGTTCAAAAGGAGAATATAGTTCCGACCTGCATTCAAAAACATAAAATAACTGGGCAAATACCAGGGTGGTAAAAGCCATAGTACGTGCAAGCTGAAGCTGATCTACACCATGCATCCTGCAATAAATAAGACCCACAGTAAAAGTAAAAAGTGTAATTATACCTATATAAAACCCCCGGCTGAAAATAACCCACCCCATTTTTTTTGCAAATATGTTTTCATTCCTGGGCCGCGGTTTTCGTTTCATTATCCCCGTTTCAGGAGGTTCTAATCCCAGAGCCATAGCGGGCAATCCATCTGTAACCAGATTAACCCATAAAATCTGAATAGGCAATAAAGGTAGGGGCATCCCTAAAAGTGAAGCCAGGAACATAACCAGCACCTCACCTATATTGCAACCCAGCAGGTACCTGATAAACTTTCGTATATTATCATATATGGCTCTCCCTTCGTAAACAGCGCGTACAATAGTAGAGAAATCATCATCAGCAAGAATCATTGACGAAGCTTCTTTGGTTACTTCAGTACCAGTAATCCCCATTGCTATACCGATATCAGCTGCTTTTACAGCCGGAGCATCATTAATGCCATCTCCAGTCATGGCTACCACATGCTGCCGTTTTTTCAACACCTTTACAATACGATTTTTGTGTTCTGGAGATACCCTGGCAAAAACGCGACTTTTAACTGCTTTATCATAAAGCTTTACATCAGATAAACAGTCAATATCATATCCAGTTATAACTTCATTTTCTTGTGAAATTCCAATTTCCCTGGCGATAGCTCTGGCAGTGGCAGGATGATCACCAGTAATCATTATCGGTGTTATACCTGCACTCAAGCACTCTTCCACTGATTCAGCTACCCCTTTCCGGGGTGGGTCCATCATTCCACATATACCTACCAGGCACAATTCGGTCTCAAGCTTATCATCACTTAAACCCTCTACTTCATTACCGGGTACTTTTTTGCAGGCAAAACCCAGCACTCTTAAGGCATTTTGAGCCCATTCTTCTTGTAATTCAACGAACCTTTTTTTATCCTGTTCCTGTAAAAGCCTGGTATTCCCTTTTTTCATTACAGAAGAACATGAATTAACCAGGACATCCAATGCTCCCTTTACAAAAAGTATATATTCTCCATTAACTTCGACCAAACTGCTCATCATCTTACGTTCGGAATCAAATGGAATTTCTTTAATCTTCTTAAAGGCTGTTTTTACACCTGCTTTCTGGGCCATAACTAATAATGACACCTCAGTTGGATCTCCAAGAACCTCATATCTGCCGTTAACCTTTTGTAATATGGAATTATTACAGTTAAAAGCTATTTCCATAATCAGCCGTGCAGCCTTATCTTCCATTGGATTGGCTGGATTTTTTCCGACCAGGAACCTGCCATAAGGAGTATAACCTTCACCTTCAATATTCATTATCGTATCCATGGTCGCTAATTTTTTTACAGACATTTTATTCTGTGTAAGGGTACCGGTTTTATCAGAACAAATAACAGTAGTACAGCCCAGAGTTTCAACCGCAGGAAGTTTTCTTATAATAGCATTCCTCTTTGCCATTCTTTGTACACCCAGTGCCAGTACAACAGTTACAATTGTCGGTAATCCCTCAGGTATGGCAGCTACTGCTAGGCTTATTCCCGCCATAAACATTACGAGAACCGGTTCGCCGCGGTAAATTCCCAAAAGGGTTACCACTGCGCACACTACCAGGCAAATAATTATTAACATTTTGCCTAACTGATCAAGCTTTATTTGTAGAGGTGTCAGGGATTGTTTGGTATCTTTCATCATTTTTGCAATTTGCCCCATTACTGTTTGCATACCAGTAGCCACGACAACTGCTACAGCTCTTCCCCTGGTAACAGAAGTTCCCATAAAACTCATATTACACTGGTCTGCAAGAACCGTTCCTGGAGAAAGTGTAACTGCAGCCTTTTTTTCCACCGGGACTGATTCACCTGTAAGACCTGCTTCTTTTATTTCCAGGCTGTAGGTCTTAATTAGCCTGAGGTCAGCAGGAACTTTATCACCTGCTTCTATATAAACTATATCACCCGGCACCAGTTGATTAGAGGGTATTCTTGTTTTTTTCCCTTCCCTTAAAACTAAGGCATAAGGTGAAGCCAGTTTCTTTATCTCTTCTAACGAACATTCCGCCCGGTATTCCTGTATAAATCCCAGTATTGCATTGATAATTACTATAGCCATAATAGTTACAGCATCAGCCATATCACCTATTACTCCAGACACCACTGTCGCTCCCAGCAACACCAGTACCATAGTATCCGTAAACTGGGTAAGGAACATCTTTACAGGACTTACTTTTGAATCATCCTCCAGGACATTACTATACATATGCTTCCTTTGATTTACCTCTATAGTATTCAGACCGTTCTCAATGTTAGTTTTTAGTATTTCAATAGTCTCCTGAACCGTTTTCTGGCTCCATAAAATATCTTTCATCATTATTGCCTCCACTTAGCTTTTGAAAAATTCATATTCAACAAGAAGCTATAAAAGAACAAAGTACAGGCTTTTGCCTGTACTTTACCACTTATTAACTATTTTTTTGTTTAAGAACGTTCATCCAACCAGTTTGCAATCAGCGGTTAAACCTCTTTTTTCTGCATTGTAAATGCAAGAATTGAACAATTAATCCTGTTTAAAGATACTATATCACAAGGATTTTACTAAAGATTAGATGCCAACTCTTTTAATTGTTTACATTCCTCGATCCCAAAATCTTCTTCATATACAGTGGTTAATATAATCCTGTTATTGTACTCGTACCGGTTTCCCAGTTTAATATTATCAAATATTCCAAATGACTTTAGAACAAATTCACACACTCTTTCGCCAAATAAAATGAAATATCCCGGATCCAGAATATCTATTTCTTCGAGCAAAAATGGCAGACATGATATTATTTCTTCATTGGCAGGTCTAATAGGTATCCCTTCACACTGTTTCCCGCTTAAAATACATCTATTTTCTTTGTCAAGTAATTTGCTATCGGTATAACAACTAACACCATGACGGACTGTGCATGCTTTAGGCTGACACCTAACCATATAAGTATGATATATTTTTTCATGCTTAAATTCATTCTTAATTAGATTTCGCAGTCCAATTATATAATCTATATCCTGGGTAAAACTTCTGTTGGACTCAAAAATAAGTACAATTTCAGGCTCCAAATCGCCTTTTCCCAGAGAAGGTTTTCTGACACACCTGGTTAGTGACGGACAACGTTCACATTGACATATCCTGTCCTCCAGCGACACTATACAGCGAATATTGTCTTCCCTGGTCCTTTCTGACATGATTGACGATTACCTCCCACTACTTTCATTTATAATCCATCACATAATTTAATCATTTTTCATTGTCTTCAACAGAACACTGTAAACGTCTTTTATATTCATCAATCAATTTAAGCTGTTTACTCCTTAACCCTGTACAAATAATCTCTGGTGCGTTTATTAATCCCCCATGTTGAATCAGTTAGTTTATTGCAAATATAACTGAGCATGTTTTCATCAATTTCGGGATCAAGAGTATCTATCATTAAATAGAAAATCCTTAAAATATCCGTCATGCTGGTAAACAACCTGTCAACAGGGGCCTTTTTTAATACAGCATCTTTTTTACCATAAAAAAATATTAATCTCTTTAATACCCATAAAATTTCAACATTAGACCATAATTTTTTTTTAATTATTTCATCAAGAAGATTATCAGGGCCTATCTCATATTCTCTCTTTTCTAGTTCAACCCATTCCTTACTGCCAAAAACAGCAGAAGGAATACCCAAAATATTATCCTGCATATAAATATACCTCCGGAACTATCGTAAAATTCTTTTAGCTCCTGCATATGATCTGGAATAAAAATCTTCACTTAAAGATGTATATATTACTCCCCCGCTTCGAGGAGAACTTGAATGGATAAATTGATTACTTCCTGCATAAATACCAACATGGTCTATATAATAATTATGACACTTAAAAAAAATTAAATCGCCTGGTAAAAGGTTCGTTTTTTCTACCGGTTGCCCTATCTGGAATTGAGATGCCGCAGTACGGGGTAAATTATACCCGAATTGAGCAAACACATACTTAACAAAGCCAGAACAATCAAATCCTCCTGGATATTGCCCCCCGTAAACATAGGGGGTATTCAGGTACTCTGCCGCCTTTTCCATAAGCCTGGTCGCACTGATATTTAATCCTGATCTGGAAACATCATTACCGTTTTGCAATCTAACAATCAACTTATCACCGATATATATTTCGTCACTTAATAAATTATTATTAACTTTTAACCAATCAACACTAAGGCCAAATTTACTGGCAATCTTCCACAGATTATCTCCTGCCTGTATAGTATATGTTGAAATATTATCACTACTAACCGGTTCTCCTGCTTCTTGAGATAATATTAACTCGTCACCTGGCGAAATAAAATCCAAACTTAAATTATTTATCTGTTTCAAATAATCGACGGTAATCCCATTGTTATTAGCAATCTTCCACAAAGTATCCCCTGGCTTTACTTTATAGGTTATAACATCATCGGAACTCTGATCTTCTATTGCAGTTTGATAACCAATAACTAATTCATCTCCTACTGCAATAAAATCTGATGTCACATTATTTATTTGTTTAAGGTAATCAACAGTAATTCCATTATTACAGGCGATCTGCCATAAAGTATCTCCAGATTTTACAGTATAAGTAATTTCACCGGCCATTA
This sequence comes from Syntrophomonadaceae bacterium, assembly GCA_030627145.1. The sequence continues at coordinate 5,080 of DAOUSQ010000073.1, forward strand.
AAGTTGTCCCATTCAGTAACAAAATTAATATGGTGACGACAACAATAACAAAATTTCTCATTAACTTCCTATCCTTCGTAGAATTTTTACCATGTTTTACTATATTCTATATAGAAAAGCATTGTTCCTTCTGGGAACTCAGGTTTTATTACATATTTGTTTTTTTATAAGAATATATTCTCTTCATTAGTTTAGCAGATATACCTGTATAACCCAAATCGGCTCTGTTCTCTGCACTCCCAGTACCATGAAAATCCGAACCACCGGTAGTCAAAAGATTTTTTTTCCAACACAATTCAGTATACTCTTTTATTTGAGCTTTACTATGTTCTGGATAGTAAACTTCTAACCCCTCAATACCCATATTAATTATTTGTTCAATTATCCTCCTGGCTTCAATTAAACCAGGATGGGCAAGTATACAAATTCCACCTGAATGTTTAATTAAATCAATTGCTTCTTGAGGAATAAATTTATACCTTGGTTCATAGGCCGGTCTTCCTTTGCCAATATACCTGTCAAACGCTTCTTTAATAGACCCCACATAACCCTGACTAATTAATGCTCTGGCTATATGTGGCCTCCCAATAAGATCACCTTTCGCAAATTTTTCTACATCACTGAAACTAATTGTCATGCCATTTTTTTTTAGCCTGGCAATTATTTTATGAGCTCTCTTAGCTCTTGCTTCCTGTATTTCTTTTAATTTTTCATTGAGGTTC
>DAOUSQ010000031.1 GCA_030627145.1 Syntrophomonadaceae bacterium
CATTTGGCACCCATTATTTTTGCTGTAAATTCATATTCAACAAAGGAAGGTTCTGCAAAAATAACCTCATCACCTTTATTTAAAAAAGTCTCGGCCACAAGCTTCAACAGTTCATCAGAGCCATTACCTATTAATATACCATCTTCTTTAATACCTGTAACAGATGCAAGTTTCTTTTTAAGATAATAACAATTACTATCTGGATAGAAATGAAGTTCACTTAAACTGTCTTTAATAGCTTTTACCGCTTTTGGAGAAGTACCCACAGGGTTTTCATTTGAAGCAAGCTTTACTATATCCTGCAGTCCTAATTCCCGTTTAACTTCTTCAATAGGTTTACCCGGTATATATGGTTTTAAATTAAATATTTCCTGTCTGGCTTTATCATTTATAAAACTGCTCATCTAGTTTACCTCCTACTTATAATCTCTTTCATCAATTACTCTTTTTGCTTTACCAGCTGTTCTTTCAATACTATGAGGCTCAACAAGCTTTATTCTAGGATTTAGCGCCAGTACTTTAAATAACTGTTGTTTTAGTTTCTGCTCTATTGCCTCTAACTGTGCATAGTTATCTGTAAATGTGTTCTCATCGATTTCTACTCTTACTTCTATATCCTCCAAATAACCTTTATTATACCGGACAATCTGGTAGTGAGGTGCCAGACCTTTAATGTTTACCAGAACGCTTTCTATCTGAGAAGGAAATACATTAACACCCCTTATGACCATCATATCGTCACTACGCCCTGTTATCTTGCTTAATCTGGCTGTGGTCCTACCACATTCACATGGTTCATATGTTAACGAACTAATGTCTTTAGTCCGATATCTAATTACAGGAACAGCCTCTCTTCCCAGGGTGGTTATTACTACTTCCCCCTTCTCGCCGGGCTTTACCGGTTCAAGAGTCTCAGAATTAATAATCTCAGTAATATAATAGTCCTCAGCAATATGCTGTCCACAGATAAGTTCACATTCCCCTGAATAACCAGGTCCACCGCACTCGCTCAAACCATAATTATCAGTAGCTAACATACCCCATCGTTCTTCAATTTCATTTCTATATTCCTCAGAAAAGGCTTCCCCACCAAATAGTCCTACTTTTACCTTTAAGTCTTTCCTGGGATCAATCCCCAATTTAATAGCAACGTCTCCAAGATGTAGAGCATATGTGGGAGTACTTACCAGGGCTGTTGTTCCGAAATCTTTCATAATCATTAATTGTCTTTCAGTATTACCACTGGAAATAGGAATGACTGTTGCCCCTACTCTTTCCATCCCGTACTGTAACCCATGTGCTCCTGTAAATAGTCCATAACCAAATGCAATTTGAGTTACATCAGTATTATTTACACCGGTCATAGTTATCATCCGAGCAAGCAGCTCTGTCCATACTTCCATGTCATTTTTAGTACAACCAATAACAGTCATTTTACCAGTGGTCCCGGAAGAAGCATGAACCCTCACTACCTGATCCATTGGTACTGCAAACATACCAAATGGATAATTATCTCTAAATTCAGCTTTAGTTGTAAAAGGGAGTTTGTTTAAATCTGACAGGCTTTTTAAATCCTCAGGTTTAAAACCAATCTCATCGAATTTCTTTTTATAAACTGCCGACCGTTCATAAACATATTTTAAAGTCTCTTTAAGTTTGGTCAATTGTAATGCCTCAATTTTTTCCCTTGGCATACATTCCATTTCTTTATTCCATATTTGCATTTAACTTCTCTCCCATCTCTATAAGTCCTGTGACAAAGTATCAAAAGCATTTATTTATGTGGAGGAATGATGATAAAAGCGAGCAATTCGCAGCACCTATCGCCATAAACCTGATTAAATCTCAGGTGGGAAAATGGCTCATAACCACAAGCTTAAGATTAGAAAATATTTTTATATTAGTTGAATCATATCTTGTTTCAAGAAAGGAAGGCATGGTCACTACACCCAACCTGCTGGACAACTCCCTGTTTTTAGGAGCCAGTATTTTCCATGCCAGAAAGGTTCCAAGAAAAGCATTGCCAGCTGCTATCCACAAAATTGATAGACCAGAACCCCAACCGACTTTGCCTGCAAATCCAATAATTAGAACTGCCGGAAAATAATTAGTACCAAAAGAAAAGGCTGACATCCAGGATCCAATAAACCTGTTGCCAACTGCAAAATCGTCAACTGTTCTTATTTTTTTTCTACTGTAGAATCCTAGTCTCAAAATAATAACAACATACAACATAACTAAAAGAACTTTAACTTGCACTTTACCGTCCTCCCGTACAACATATAGAATTTACACTTCTTCATTTTCCCGTATTACAGAGGTTTACCATAACTACTGCTATTTTTTCCATCCTACTTTAACATATCACTGATAAACCGGGGTAAACAAAATACAGAAGTGTGCATACTGTTACTATAATATTTTAACCCAGGTACCTGTTTCCTGTCACTATCTAATTTCAGGGGGTTATAAATCTTACTCCCCATTGTAAACGACCACGGTCCGCTTACATAAGTAGGAACTGCTGCCAGATACACAAAAGTATTGGGGAAAACCCTGCCAATATTTTTGTTTATGGAGCGGAATATATCCTGGTAAAATATTGGAGATTCTGATTGTACAACCATCAGACCATCGTCATTGAGAACATTAAAGACATCCTGGTAAAACTCCTGGCTGAATAACTGGACTGCAGGCCCCACTGGATCTAAAGAATCAACTATAACCAGGTCATATTTTTGTGGCGAATTCTTTACATATTTCACACCGTCTTCCAGGAAGAGATTTAGTCTAGAATCATCAAATGCACAGGACAACGAAGGAAAATATTTCTTGCTGTTTTCAATAACCCTGCCATCTATCTCTACCATGTCTACTGCTTTTACGAAGCTATATTTAGCAACTTCTCTTAAAGTACCACCATCTCCCCCTCCAATGATTAAAACATTTTCAGGATTCGGATGAGTATTTATGCCAGGGTGAACAATCATCTCGTGATAGATAAATTCATCTTTTTCAGTCGTTTGTAGTGCTCCATCCATGATCAGAGCCCGTCCCCATTCTTCTGTTTCTACCACTGATAATTTCTGGTACTCTGTTTCTTCACAATGAATTACCGCATTTATTTTCCACTTAACTTCATAACCTTGTGTATGATTTTCATGAAACCAAAAATTACTCAAAATAACACCCCTCCTGAATAATTGCCATTCTTACTGCCTAATCAATTCTTTAATAATTTCATATTTAGAATTTATGGAATCTTTATCTTTAAAGTCTATTGTTAATAACGTTGCTTTTATTATCTGATCAATATCTGAATTTCTTTCTGAATGTATCCATTCTTTTAAAACATCAACTAGATCGGGATTATCTTTTTTTATTATTACTAATTCCAATATATTTAAAAGAAAGTACATTTCCTCTTCGTTAATTTGCTCTCGAAAGTATAAATTAGCTATAAGACTGGCGGTTTCATCATAAATCTTATGTTTATACTGCTCATTAACCGACATTAACTTGAAACCCTTTCAGCGTCTTTCATTATCTGTTTTTGCAGGTCGAATTTTATGGGCATTCGAACCTCGCTTCTACCGTCTCTGTTTTTCTCTACATATATATAGTAATTAGGATTCATATACTTCTTGAGCTCTTCATTCTCTTCTAGTTCATCTCGTGGGATAGGGCTCAGTTTAAGCATGAGGTCGCATTCGTTTTTCATTCGTTTTGCCCCCTGTAAACTACCATCGGGGTTAAGCTGAACCAGGCACATTACGGCAATTTTTAGATTTTGAGCCAGCATCTTTTGAGTTTTTACTATTTGTTCTAGTATCTGCCATTCCTGTAACCTGGGATCGTATTTGTCCATTCGTCCTATGTAATCAATAATCATCATATCAATATTTTTCTGTGCCTTAAATTTACGGGCAACTGAAATGGTTTTTTCCGGTGTAAGATTTGGACATGGATAAGAATAAAAACCACTTTCTCTCAAGTAAGAATACCCATTTAATATTATTGATAGCTCTGTTTCGTTAATATCTCCACTACGAATACGATCGTGCTCTATCCCGGATAATATTGAACCCCAGCGTAAAGCTATTTGTTCCCTGCTCATTTCAGTATTTAGATAAAGAATATTTTTTTTATAGTCCACTGCTACTGCTTTACAAGTATTTAAGGCGAAAGCCGTTTTTCCATGTCCAGTTTGGGCACCTAAAATAATTAAATCACCCGGTTTATAGCCCAGGGTCAGATGGTTCAGATTATCAAATCCAGTAGGCAAACCATCAAGAGGTATAACCCCTTTATGCTGCTCCTTTATTTCTTTGTATCTAAGAAATCTTCGTTCGACCTCATCATAGCCAATATTAGCCATTTCTACCGGGGTATCAATTCTATCATCAATTTCCAGTGCAGTAAGATTTGTTAGTTCTTCCTCAGCGGCCATAAGAATTTGTTCAACATCATAATCCTTTTGTTCATTAAGAACCAGGTAACTTTTTCTTAAGAACTCTTCAAACTTTCGAAGCCTTGCTTTATCTCTTACTTTATTGATCCAATATTTAATATTTTCAACGTCTATGTAATGTTCTGCTATATACTTGAGTTCTTCGATGTCTCTAGGATTATTTAATATTCCCAGACTATGTCCCTCTTTAATTAATTCTACATATGTAGGCCGCATCTCTCTTTCAAACAAACTACAGGTTAAATCAAAAATAGTCGCATGCTTGGGTGAATAAAAATCATTAGCAACAAGAAGATTATATGCTTCAATACAGGCATCTTCTGAATGCATCATTGATGATAAAACTCTGCGCTCGCTTTCAAGATCAAATAGCAAATCTTGTTTAAGGTCTTCTTTAATTTCTAAGTTCATTATTATATCACCATCTCAAATTGAGACCGGGATATTAATCCCGGATTCATTAAACCTCGCTATTTACCTTGTCCAATTTATAGGGTGGAATAAAAATTTCATATTCTTCTATAGTATCGTTTTTTGAGAAATGTTGTTTGGGCCCAATGTTTTTTGATTTCTGACTTTTTTTTCTTAGTTTAAAGTTTCTTATTTCTTTTTCAGCTTCCTCAACCTGACGTATCTCTTTGCTCATCCAGTCATGTAAGACACTATCTATGTATTCAAGTCCACCATTTTTAGTATGCTGGCACATTACTTCGCCTGCCTTCATTATCATTTTATGTGAAAAGTTCCAGTCAAAACGCCATTTATAATAATTTTTTTTTCGGGCTTCAGCATTCATATCAATACCAGTAAAAGTACCAAATTCAGCTATATCGGGATCAAATTGCCTAAATCGCCATGCCTTGTTTTTTCCTGTATCAACAAACTTATTAAAGTACATCTCCAATCCCTCAACATTAGTTATTGAATATTCTTTAATATCCCTTGCTATCTTACTAATATCACGGGGATTGTAAATATTACGTTCGAAACTCAATTCCAGCATACATAATAAAAATTCGGGTGTAAAAGCCAGTTCTTCCAACCATATCTTTAATTCATTGGCCATTTTAGCACTCATAAGATTTCCGGTTTTCCTGGATATAAAATCCGCTACCCTCTTGTAATTATTATCTGATAAATATAAGGAGTCCGCAGCAATATGCTTATTTTTTTCTTCTTCCAGTTCTAATTGTAACTGTTCAACTTTGCTGCGTAATTCTTCAACAAGACTTTCCGTATTAGTATCACTGTTCCTGGCTTTTAATTGGGAAAATTCACTGTGATCTCTGATAATATAAAATTTCAGTTTTTCCAGCAAGGGGTCCAAATATATTTCTTTGTCACCAAAACTTTTGTTATTATTTTTCGTGGTAATAATTTCCAATCTAGTTAACCTGTTTAGTTTGCGAGATAATTTCTGTTTAGTTAAAAAAGGACAGTTCTGAAGTATTTGTCCTGCAGTAATACCAGTTTGGAATAGAGGCTTGCTTTTTTCAAAAGTATAAAAAATTACAGCCAGCACACCTATGTCTTCAATTTCAATTTCAAGTTCCCTGGCGTAATTGAATAAAATTCCCGGTATATTAGCATAACCCCAGCGATATATTTCCATCCAGATCCATCTTTGTTGCATTATTTTCCCTGCCTTTAATTACATAAGTAAAATGATTATAGCATTTAAAATCAAATGCTAACAATGTCATAAATTGCATTTAAAAACCAAAATTTTTAATTATCGTTAATAATAATTGCCTAAATTCAATTCAGGGCAAAATCCTTAATTAACATATTTTCTTATTTTATCTTAAATAAAAAAAGCCGGATAAAATCCGGCTAAAAATAATAATGCTATTAATCCAAATTAGCATCTATCCTCTTGATATTTTGAATAATGTGATTATAATCTTTTTTTCTCCAGTTGTTTTTAAACATTTCATGAAGTTTTAAACGCAGCTCCAAATACATTTGTTCTGCAAGTATAGCTTTATCAACATCATCACCAGTAAAACGTGTTTTAGCACAATTCTGCTCTGTAGGGTTGAGTTCATATTCATCCAGCCACTCTGGAATATATACTGGGATCTTCATTTCTTTTTCGAAAACTTCAGCAAGAGCAAGCTGTGACTGTTCTTCACCATGAACAAGGAATATTCCTTGGGGTGGAAATACAAAATTTTTTATCCAGTCTATTAAGGCTTTTCGATCAGCATGGGCAGAATACGCTTCAATGGTTTTTATATCTGCTTTCACTTCGACCTTTTCTCCATGGATAGTTACTAATTTTTCACCATCAACTATTCTTCTTCCCAATGTACCGGTAGCCTGGTAACCTACAAAAAGTATCGTTGATTCAGGTCGCCATAAATTATGTTTGAGGTGGTGTTTGATTCTTCCTGCATCACACATACCACTGGCTGAAATAATAATTGTTTTATTCCGGACATTATTTAACATCATCGATTCTTCCCGGGTACGAGAAAAATGTAAGTTAGGCAGTTTTAACGGATGTTCAGAATAATCCATAAGCTGCCTGGTCGCGTAGTCATAACATTCAATATGTTTTTGGAAAATCTGTGTAGCTGCAATTGCTAATGGACTATCTATATATAAATTTATAGATGGGGCTAACTGACCTTCGTTATACAACTGACTCAAGTCATATAAAAGATCTTGAGTTCTTTCAACTGCAAAAGCGGGAATTATTAAATTTCCCCCTTTACGCATGGTTTCATCAATAACTTCTTTTAGTTGTTCACTACGACTTGATATCTGTTCATGATACCTATTACCGTAGGTTGATTCCATAACAACATAATCGGCATTCTCAATTATTGACGGGTCTTTAACTATAGGTTGATTTTTCTGCCCTAGATCTCCACTGAATACAATTTTCAACTTATTGTTATCTTCTTCTACCCATACTTCAATAATACAGGAACCTAAAATATGCCCTGCATCTCTTAATCTGATTTCAACACCAGGAGCCAGATTAATTATTTCATCCATATTCAAGGAGCTGAACTGAGACAAACAATCCACTGCATCCTGCTGTGTATAAATAGGTTCCAAAAGCAATTTACCTGCCCGTTTGAGTTTACGGTTCTTTCGTTCTATTTCAGATTCTTGAATAGAACCCGAATCAGGGAGTAACACATTAGCCAGTTCCTCAGTAGCATGGCTACAGTAGATAGGACCCTTAAATCCATGCTTGCACAACTTGGGTATTAATCCAATATGATCTATATGAGCATGAGTAACAACTAAAAAATCAATAGATTGTGGATTAACTATAAATTCCTTATAGTTTTTTTCTCTTATTTCTTTTGGCCCTTGAAAAAGACCACAGTCAACAGCAAATCGTACATCCTGAGTTTCTACTAAAAAAAATGACCCAGTGACAGTTTTTGTAGCGCCTAGAAACTTGAGCTGCATCAATTAGTCCCCCATTTAGAGTATATATTATTATATTATACAGCAATTATTCTCCGTGTGTCCTTTTCTTGTGATAGTTTGTTATATTGTTGATAAAAATCGATAATCTCCCATCTTATTATGCTGCTATCGCCACCTTGTAAAGCCCTTTCAATATTCTCAAAACTGGTCCTGCCAAATTCCTTAACTACCTCATTACTGTCAAGTTCGTTAATATGCTCACTGTATTTGCAATGTACTTGCCCAAAAATTCCCCAGTATAGTTCCTTTATTCCCTGTATTCTTTTTGTAATCTGATTAATATTAAATTCATCCTTTTCAACAATGTGTAACAGGCTGTGAAACAGATTGTGCAATAATTTGTTTTGAAAAATTGCTACCTTTACTTCACGTTTATACTGCTTACACAGTAAATAACGTATATAATCCTTCAATTCCTTCCGCCCTGTCGGAATAAGAACCTGGTATGCATTCAGGATTTCTAATTCACCAGTAGTTATATCTCCGAGCACAGAAAAACCTCCTTTTAGTTTTTTCTACTATTAAAGAAGGTTTCCATTTCACGTTATATAATTCCTTTAGTTAATTATCGTAATATTATTGTTAAATTCATTACTATTCGCTATTATTCTTTATTAATAACCTTATTTTGGTATTCTATCCTTTTCTATGTCGATTTAAAAAACTTCCCATCCTTTCTATTGCTTCTTCTATATTATTAACACTTGCAGCATAACAGCATCTTATGAAACCTTCTCCATTACTACCAAAAACATTGCCGGGTACCACTGCCACCTGTTCTTCAATCAAGAATTTTTCACAAAATTCTTCACTATTCATACCAGAGGTTTTTATTGAGGGAAAACAGTAAAATGCCCCCTTGGGTTCAAAACAGTCCAACACTATCTCCTGCATTCCTGAAAGGATTATTTTCCTGCGATAATTATAATCATCCACCATTTTCCTCATTTCACCCTCACCATGCCGCATTGCTTCTATTGCTGCTTGTTGGCTCATTATGGGAGCACACATAATTGTATATTGATGAATTTTATTCATAGCTTCAATAATTTCAGGATGTCCACAGGCATAACCAATCCTCCACCCGGTCATTGCAAAGGCTTTAGAAAAACCGTTC
>DAOUSQ010000005.1 GCA_030627145.1 Syntrophomonadaceae bacterium
CCTGTAATGCCTTTTCAAAATTCATTTCATATTCGTATTCTTTTTTGCTGATTAAAATACGGGCATTATTAAAAAGCCTGTTTCCTCCTATATGATCACAATGCAAATGAGTATTGATTACCAGGTCAAAATCAGACGGTTTATAACCTGTCCCGACTAATTCTTCAACAAATTCTGGATTATCAGCCATGCCAGTATCAATTATTGCCAGGTTATTACCTGTGAATTCTATTATTGTTGAAGTTACCGGTACATTCCGGATAATACTATTATCAGTGTTTTGTATCCCGGTAATAATCGTTGTAATCTTCACAAAATCCACCTTCATAAATATTTGTTTACCCTTGTCAATACGTTATAAGTAAACAGTGCCTAACTCATTTCTATCACTTTTGTCGATAAAGCTACAACTTTTTCTACCAATTCATCCGGGTTCTGTCCCAAGACAAGTATTAATCGTTCCAGGTTAATGCGGTCGGGGATTTCAATAATATCCGGTAAAGTCTCACAACCTGATAAAGTCGGGCACAGGTCTTTATAAAAATCAGCGTCAGTCTGCCGGTAATTAGCAGGTACAGGCATACTGACCATTTTGTAATTTAGTTCCCTGCAGGCACTGCGAATTTTTTCATTATTATACAGGTTAATAATACAACGGGCTTCCGGGAAATACTCCCGAACTGCAAGAAGGGTCCCTCCCATATATGTTGAACAACCCATTTCAGGTTCTCCAAGAGCTGTTACCTCTCCTTTAAAACGCAGCAACCGGCCGGGAATAGCAGCAATATCCTCAAGCTTTTTTGCATGGGATAGAGCATAAGCAAAATTTGCCCCAATCTCTGGAATAAGATTGGTTATTGCGGCTTCCTCAAGCTTATTTACAGCCTCTTTTAATTCCTTACATAAAACCCTCTCAGCCTCATCTCTGGTGTCATCTTTAAGAGCCAGGGCATTAAAGAAGACTTCCCAGAACCGGTCAACCTCTGGAGGTAAAAGAATTGTTTTTTCACCATTACTTTCCACCCAGTAGCGCCCTTCTTCTACCGGTATTACTTCTCCAATTACAGCAGCTTCTATTCCCGCTTCATTAAAGGTTCCCAGTAATGTTTCAATATTATCAGGAACACAGGTTAATACAAGGGTTCCTTCACTGATAACTTCATATGGATTAAGGTTAAAACAGTCACAGACTGCCTTAATATCTACCGGTACCGGCACCCTTGTACGTTCTATTCTCATACCGATCTTCGACGCTTCGGCAACTTCCCACAGCCCCCGGGACAATCCACCTTCAGTTGCATCATGCATAGCATGAACACCACCAACTACAGCAGCTAACCTTGCATCCTCCACCACCGTTACTTCCCTTAACCTCTGACTGGCCCGGTTTACAAGTTCTTCATTGATACCTTTTTCCTGAATTTTCTCTCCTAATTCACATGCAAGAAGTGCAGCAGCTTCAATAGCTACCCCTTTAGTTATTATAACTGCATCACCGACCTGCGCCCCGGCCGGGGTAATGAAATTCTTACCCGTACCCCAAACAGTAATACCACCTATAGTAGGTACCGTCACTGCTCCATAAAAACCTGTATGTCCACCTACAATAGCAATTCCTAATTCCTTAGCATATTTATCAATACTCTGAACCAGTTTTTCAATATACTCTTCTTGAGTTCCAGGTGGCAGCAAAAGGGAATAAGTCATATACCGCGGTATTATTCCCATGACTGCCACATCACTGGCCCCAATATGGACTGTAAGCCATCCAAAATCTTCCGGGGTCATTGTTGGCCCGGGGAATATTGGATCTTCAGCAATTGCCATGTACTCTTCTCCAACTTTCAATACAGCAGCATCAACCCCCATTTGAGGACCCACCACTACCTCTGGAATAGCCGCACCTTTATTGGGCAATATAGCCTTGCGAAATAAATCATCATTAATTTTTCCAATCATAGACTCTTACTCCTTAAAATAATTTATTTTTCCTCATAACCTGCAGGTGTTATTTTTCATCTTTTTGATTTGAATTGTTTAGATACTGGTTTACTAGATCTATAGCACAGAATTCCCCACACATGGAACAGACCTCTTGCTCAACTGGATTGAGATCTTTGTGTACTTTTCGTGCTTTTTCAGGATCCAGAGCAAGTTCCATTTGCCTCTCCCAGTTTAAATCCCTTCTTGCTATAGCCATTGCACTGTCTCTTTCCTTTACCCGCGGGGACCCTTTAACAAGGTCTGCTGCATGGGCTGCAATCCGTGAAGCAATAACACCATCCCTGACATCATCGGCTGTAGGCAACCCCAGGTGTTCAGAGGGTGTCACATAACAAAGGAAATCAGCTCCTGCTGCTGCCGCTGCAGTCCCTCCTATTGCTGCAGTAATATGGTCATAACCGGGTGCAATATCTGTAACAAGAGGCCCCAGAACATAAAAAGGTGCACCATAACAAAGTCTCTTCTGGAGTACCACATTAGATGCAATCTGGTCAAAAGGAACATGACCCGGTCCCTCTACCATAACCTGAACCCCTGCAGCACGAGAACGCTGAACAAGTTCTCCTAAAATAATTAATTCTTCAATTTGAGCACGATCTGTCGCATCATCCAGGCATCCGGGTCTTAACCCATCACCTAAACTTAATGTAACATCATATTCTTTGCAGATTTCTAAGAGCCTATCAAATTGTTCATATAAAGGATTTTCTTTTTTATTATGCAGCATCCAACCTGCTATCATTGAACCACCCCGGCTCACAATTCCAAGTACCCTGGGTTGTTCCTTTAGTTTTTCAACTATTCGACGTGTTACTCCACAGTGTACGGTAATAAAATCGACTCCCTCCTCGGCCTGGTCGGCAATTACCTCAAAAAGATCATCCGGATCCATTTTTACTACTGCACCGTACTCGTCCCTTGTTTTTACTGCTGCCTCATAAATAGGAACAGTCCCAACTGGTACTGGTGACCGGGCAATTATCTCCTGCCTGCAGGTTTGAATTTCTCCTCCAGTACTTAAATCCATAACCGCATCTACTTCACAGGATAAAGCAATCTTTAATTTTTCTATTTCGTTCTTCCATTCCGGGAAAGTCGGTGATGTTCCCAGGTTGGCATTCACCTTGGTCCGCAGTTCTTTCCCAAATCCACGTGGCTTTAAATTTTTGTGGTTTTTATTGGCTGGAATGACGACTAATCCTTTTGAAACTAGGTCCCTTACTTTTTCAGCCTGAATACCTTCCTGTAATGCAACTTCCCGCATTTCAGAGGTGATTTCTCCACGACATGCCCTTTCTAATTGAGTCATAGCTATTTCCTCCCTGTATTAAAGAATTTAAATGTTTCCATAAATTTTTGTACTTCCTGTTTTGGACTGGGACTCCCAAGTACGGATGATATAACAGCAACTCCTGATGCTCCTGCTTTTAAAAGCGGTAGTGTATTTTCAGGCGTTATCCCGCCAATGGCAAGAACCGGTATGTTTATCTTTGGAGCAATTTCAGCTATAAGTGATGGTCCACCTGCTGGAACTGTGCAATCCTTACTTAAAGTGGGATAAGCAAGCCCTAATCCCAGGTAATCAGCACCCTCTGATATTGCATCCCGGGCCTGATCTAGATCGCCTACAGAAACTCCAATAATTTTGCCTGGTCCCAGGATAGCTCTTGCCATCCGGGGTGAAAGATCATCCTGTCCAAGGTGAACCCCATCTGCACCGGCAGCAGCAGCTACATCAACACGATCGTTTACAACAAAAAATGCACCGCAATTCTGGCATACTTTCTGCATCTTTTTCGCAGTCTCCACCAGTTCACAGGTATCACCTTCTTTTTCTCTTAACTGGATAAGACGTGCTCCACCTTCAATAACCACCCTGGTAAGCTCTGCATAATTTTTCCCCTTACATAATGGTCCGCCAATGATTACATTTAAAATGGGAAAAGGTCTAAGGTCAGGCTTATTTCCCCACTCCTGGTAAATCTCAGCGCGGTTTTCCAAAATGTCAGGGTCTTCTAGCCTGCCAGGGGAAAAAGAAGCAAAATGATTTATTGGGCCCTGGCCTGCCCCCACTTGATAAGCATAATTAAGACCATTTATTACATAATTTTTAGCCATTGTTACTGCCTTTAAGGCAGAAGCACCCCGGGCCAGATAGGCTGTAATAGCAGCTGAAAAAGAACACCCTGTTCCATGGGTATTACGTGTCTCAATAAATGGCCCCGTTATTTCTTTTAACTCATCACCGTCATAAAAGAAGTCTAGACACCGGTCATCACGTTTGAATCCAGTAATTACAACAAAATCTGGTCCCATGTTGTTAATCTCCTGTGCGGCTTTGTAAACATCTTTCTCAGTTTTTATTTCAAAACCACATAAAACTGAAGCCTCCTCTACATTGGGAGTAACAAAAGTAGCAAGAGGTAAAAGTTTATCACGCAGGACCTGTTCAGCATCAGGGTTAAGAAGTCTTGTCCCGCTGGTTGATATCATTACCGGATCAACTACCAAATAGGGAACTGAACTGGACTTTAACCTGTCTGCTATAACTTCTATAATCCATTTGTCGTATAACATCCCTGTTTTTACAGCATCAGCACCAATATCTCCAAGGACAGCATTTATTTGTTTTTCTACAAATTCGGGGGGTATACCAGATATATCTTCAACCCCCAGGGTGTTTTGAGCTGTTACTGCTGTAATTGCACTGCTTCCATAAACACCCAGAGCAGCAAATGTCTTTATATCCGCCTGAATTCCTGCTCCTCCTCCAGAATCAGATCCTGCAATTGTTAGTGCTTTTTTAACAGCCGTTTTCCATCCATGTGAATTAGACACCTTCATTTGTTTTATCCTCCTTTCCAAAACTTTTTATAGGTTATTTATAGGTTATAAAAAATTAAACACTCCCACCAGGAGAGTGCGTAGATATATATACAATGTCTTACCACTTCCCTCCGCTGGCATTATCCAGATCAGGTTCAGGGTTTGCATCAAGTAAATGCCTCTCAGCCCCTCGGCTCCCCTGTGGAAATTGTTTTTTATCACTGATGATATAGCTTTGTGTAAATTAAACCTCTAATAACATATTTTTACCAGCCTTCTTGAATATGTATTATACATCTTTTTCCTGATATACTGTTATACTGAAACATGTAATCTTCTACTTACCAGGCTACAGCATTCCTCAAAGAATACTGTTCTTAACCCGTGGCCCTCAGCATAAGAAATAGTACTATTGTCTGGATAAGCAATCCCGTTTATCCCACAATCAACGGCTATTTTTTCTACTTTTTGTTTATATTTCCCCGGTGGTCTAGCACAACCTAAAGTCAGGGGTGTACCAGGATTTGATAAACGTGCAGCTACCATTATTGAAGCTACCTTTTCAATTGCAGGCGGGTCTATCATTTCCATTGAAGTACCACAGGTAGGAGTTAATATCACCAGTACCAGTGTCTCTGGTTTCACCTCGCCTATCATTTCCAGTGCCCGCATTTCTCCAAGGATATGCCCAAAGTGCAGTCCTATTACCACATGTGGTGCTATATTAAGACCCAGCTCACGACAAATAAGCATTGATTTCAGGTAATCGTCCGGTTGTTTATCAAGGTGATAAACCAAACGGATCGTACTCTCATGTCCGATTATATCTAACAACACCTGATCGACACCGGCTTCTTTTAAACCGATAGCAGTTTCAACCTGGATAAGCCCTGCATGTACAAGTACTATAAGTCCTGCATTTTTTGCATATTTAATTGCCTTTATAAAAGGCAATAAAGGAACCTCACCCCTGGAGTTCGAACCCCCACTCACTAAAATGCCCTTACACCCTTTTTTTGCAAGGTAATCAACTACCCTGCACATTTTATCAGGTGTGGCAGCAGGCACCATGGTCTGCAGCAATTTTCCTCTACAGTGAGCACAGCAAAGTGCGCAGGCATTTCCTGTTATACTGATATTTACAAAAGAAGATGATTGATTGGAATAATAACGGTTACAATATCTTTTTACACCTGGTACTGCAAAATAAATAACATTACCAAAACATTCTTTCCTTAACAACCATGCTTTTTGTATTAGGTCTTTTAAACTATCCTCTTTCATAAGCATATACCCCATCCCACAACTGGGAATTAATATCTACAATATCCCCTGTTTCTGGTACAAAGGGATAATTGCGTATAGCCTGATTAACCCGTTCATTGGCAAACGGCCTGTTGCACGCTACCATCCCATCCTCACCCGGACATCCTGAAGTCATGAATGGTATTCCGCTGTCAACATATTTTTTAATATCAATCCCGAAATCTATAATCTGCCCTTCCGGAGAATAACTAATATACTCTTCAGGAATAATACCTTCGTTTATTAAATACCTGGCAAGCTGGACCCGCCTGTATTGTCCCATAGGGGGCTGGAGATAGTCTTCTAATAAACTACCTGCTTCAGGATAAAATGAGAATAAATGAGTTGGTGCTCCCATATCCTGAGCTCTGGCTATCGTTTTTACCATCTGTTCCTCTGTCTCTCCCAGGCCCACAATGAGGTGTACTCCTGCTCTACCTGCTCCAAATACTTTTACAGCATCCTCCAGTGTCTTCCAGTAAACATCCCAGCGGTGAGGGCCACCAACTCCTTTGCCCCGGTATTTTTCAAAAAGTTCGGGTGTAGCCATATCAACTGCTATACCAACGTGATCCGCTCCCGCATTCTTAATTTTTATCAGGTCCTCTTTTCCTTTCATAACTGTAGGAGATATCAAACCACTTATGGGTATTCCTGTTTCGTCTTTAAAATTACTTATTATCTTGCAGGTATCTTTCATAGCATATTTATGAGTTATCATCGATAAGCACATTCTTTTAAAAGGATGTTGCCTGTTTTTCATCTGCGTTAGAACCTGCTCCATAGAGTATACAGGCCATTTGACTCTTATAAATGTTTTGGATATGTCTGCTTCCCTTTTACGGTTAAGCCCACAGTAAGCACAGGATGCTGCACAGCCTTCCTTATAAGTTAGAAGGAGATTAAGGCAGGTAGTCTTTGCTCCCCTTAAAAATTTCCCTCTTTCCAGTCCCAGACATAATGCCCCGGCAAGACTTGTCTGAATAAACTCTGGACTTTCTTTAACTTCTACCATATCTATCACCTTCTTAAAAACTTTTGTGAAAAAGTACTAAATAAAACTTATCCAGGTACGCTTTATTAACTCTGCGAAATCATCAGACCTGCTAGTCCAGTTACGGTCACAATCCAATCGTCGCCATGTTGCTCTTTCAAGGTGTCTCCCCAGCAGTGACTGCCACCGTTCCTGGTATTTAGCAAGATGGTTTATATCCCCTTTGAGTACAGCCTCTGCAGCAGTCCTCCCCGCAATTTCACCACAAACCATGGCGTTCATTATACCACCGCCGGTTACCGGATGAGTATGCCCTGCTGCATCACCTGCCAGTAGCATATTTTCATACTGTGTAACCGGGAGTGGGCCTCCTACCGGGATCAATCCTCCTGTTTTATAAAAAAGCTCCTTATCCTTTAGAATACCTTTTCTTATCAAATTACCTATGAATTCCTTCAAAAGATCCTGTATCCTGTCTTTATAAATAATACTTACACCTACACCAATATTTGCTTTATTTCCTTTGGGAAACACCCAAGCATACCCACCTGTAAATTCTGGGGAAAAATAAATATCCGTTGACGACTGGGGCTTACATAACGGCATCAAGTACTGTAAGCCCAGCATAAAATTTCTATTCTGGCTGGACATCCATTTCCCCACTGTAGAACGTGGGCCGTCTGCACCAATTATTATCTTACAATCTATTTCTATTTCATCTTTTTCCTTTAGTCTAATAGTCAATCTATTACCGTTCTTAGCCACAGCACGAGCCCCGAGCCATAGTTCTACACCAACTTTTTTAGCCTGTTTTACCAGGCTGCTGTCAAAAGCAACCCGGTTAAGCATATATCCAGGAGCCTTCATAGTTGAGGCCAGCTTCCCATTAATAAATGTAAGCATGGTATCAATTTTCTGGATTACGGACCCGGGCATAAGCTGTGTATATTTTTGTACTGCTAAGGGTACATATTCGGCACATTGAACAGGGCTTCCAGTCTCTTTCTTCATATCCAGCAATAAAACTTTAATTCCATAATTGCTTGCAGTTTCAGCTGCCTTTGCCCCCGCAGGACCTGCACCAACAACTACAATATCATAATGATCATAATGATCCGTCATTAATCTCACCTGCCCTGCTTAACAGCCATTGATATTACTCTGCAAAAATCATCGGCTGTAGCACTCGGAATCCTCACATTATTTTCTGCAAAAAACCGGTGAACATTTTCGGTAATTTCCCTTTCATCACTGGAAGAATTCTTTAGCATAGCTTCTAGATCAAGTATACTTCTTTCAGGATAAGCAAAAAAATCACCTGTAATAAAAACACTTTTAATAAGGTGCCGTTTTCCATCCAGACGAATCGCCACCCTTATTAATCCCCCCGGACTTTTGTAATCCACCACATTCAAGTCATTATGTTGTAATTCAGAACGTCTACCATAAATCCATTCTCTGGATTGAAAAACAGGCAGCTCCTCTTCAAACAATTCTTTTTCATACCCGGTAAGTTCCCCGGGAGCAAGGTTTATTCCCAAAACTTCCTCAAATCCCTCTAACAACGCTTTTTTTATTTCTGACATTGGCGGGGTATAACTCATTATTTCACGCAGACAGGTCACCCTCTGTTTAAACGACTGGACTTCTTTGTTTTCCAGTTTTTTAAGTGGCAATTTTAAACACGAAATCATAGTATCAACATCAAAATCGGTTAACAGACTCCCCTGGTATATGAAGGCATTTCCTATTTCTGTTCCTCCTGTACCTGAAATCTTACGACCGTCTACTTCAATATCATTTTTTGGACGAAACCTGGCTTTAATCCCAAATCTTTTCAATCCGGCTACAGTACTCTCACACATCAAGCGATACATTTCTTCCAGTCGTTTGGGAATGCCGGGAGTATCCTTTCCCGCAATAATCTCCCATCCCAATGTGCCTTCATCCCAGTAAAGATTTCCTCCACCAGTAATGCGCCGGTTAATGTCTATTCCATGTTCCTGGCAGTACTTTTCCTCCACTTCTAATTCTACTGCCTGGTGGTAACCTACCAACGCACAGTGCGGCGAAAACAGCAGAAAACGAACGGTATTGGGTGCCAGGTTCCTGCTGCGAGCAGTTACAATTACTTTATCAAGTGCCATATTTTCTGCTGCTGTAAGTAAACCGGAATCAAAAAGTCGCCAGGTATCATTCATAAGAAAGCTCCTCTTCATCCTCAAGGCGGATCTGCTCTTCTACCCATCTGGCATAGTTTACCGAATCCATTAACATATCCTTTTCAGAAAAATCATTTAGTTTTACTCTGTATATCCACGCCTGACCATACGGGTCCTGATTAAGTTCACGGGGGTTTATTTGAACGTTTTTATTGGTTTCTATAACCATACCGGATACCGGGGCAACCAGTTTACCCACCCATTTACCTGCTTCTATTGATCCTACCTCTTCTTCACGGGTTATAGTGGTACCCACCGGGACTGTTTCCAGATAAAGTATATCTCCTATCGTACTTTGACCGTACTCAGTAAGTCCGATCAAAGCCTCAGATTTACTCATCTTTATCCAGTAATTATTCCGGTCATAAAAAAGACCTTCAGGAATCTGGTATTCTTTCACCTGCATATTTCTACCTCCTATATAAAAACTTAAGGTAAATTATGTTAATGAGTCCAATCAATTATTCTAACTTTTTCACCCAATTTCTTTATAAGTGTTTCTTTTATTTAGTCCGCATGGGGCCACATAAAACCAATAGGATTTCCTCCCGTCATACAGGAACATAACACAATAGTATCTGCACCCCGTTTTACCATTTCAATAGCTCTTGGTATTGCTTTTTTACCTGGGCAACCACCACAGGTAACCATACCAATAATTTCAATTTCTCCTTCAACATCTTCAAAATTACATTTCTTTTCTTTTATAATTTTAAAATCTGTAGTACCCGGACACATATCTTCTGTTTGCAAACACCTGATTAATCCAACCTTCATCCTGCTCCCTCCCTATATGAAATCTCAAGACAAAGAGTCTATAAATGCCCACCTGCATTTGCTATAACCGGGAACGAATTTTTCATTGTCGGTACTCTTTTTCACATGCACCTCTTCCACCAGACCATTATTTACCAATACCACTGAATTATCCCCTGTACTCATTCTCTCTTCCTTGAGATAAACCCCCTCGGCGATTTTTACTGACCGTTTCGAGTACCTGCGCCCGGGAAGACTTAGCCACTCCATAGAAGTTAATTTTTCTTTAAATTTATCTGCCATATCTATTAATTCCTTATCTAGAGATTTTAAATGAAGTTCACCAAAAACGTTGGTAAACTCCTTAATAAGGAGACCTATCAATTCGTTATAATCAGGACAACTGCCCAGATAATCTTTTATCGTAGCCATATTGGTTAGCATGGCTTTATATAAATAATAATGAAAAGCAGCTGTCGGTACCCGCAATACCTGACTCATAGTGGCAAAGTCAAAATCCAGTAAAATATTTCCTACAAAAGCCACTGCTTTCCCAATATCTCCTGCAGCATTTCCTGAACATTTACAGCCATCTACTATAATATCGGCGGGAGTTTTTAATTCTGCAGGCATACCTAATTTCCGGTAAACTGATATAGCCGGTTTCAGGAACCGCTGGTAGAATTTTTCCCGTTTCCAGGGTAATATCGGATTATCCCTACGTAAGACCAGTTGATAAAATATTTGTTTGTCGTCCAGGTAAACAACTCCTCCTCCGGTCTCACGCCGCAATAATGGTATTTCTTTACTCTTGCAATAGTCCTGGTTAATTTCCTGTTCGAGATCATCATGCAGGCCCAGGCAAACATATGGGCTGGTAGGATAGCAAATTATTAACCCTTCCCGTCCCAGCATAGCAAGAGCGTGATAGTAGCATTGTGTTTCCCACCAGTTTACTGGTCCCAGGTTATAGAAATCCAATTTCCTTTAACCTCCTCTGCCTTCTTACAGTATAAAATGCCTGCTTGACCATATTAAATTTAGAAAAGTTCATCACCACTTTTAAATTCAAGACCCGGGTGGTTATCAAATCTCACCACACCTACTACTGCTTTACTACCAACTGCTTTTTTTACAGCTGCAGTTCCTTCAATACCAAAACCTCCACAGAGCTCAATTGCACCTACACCCTGCTCCACCAGTTCACCTGCCACTTTTACGGCTGCTTGATAATCTTTAACTCCAACTACCGTTAGTTCTACCATGGGCGTTTCTACTATTGCCTGATGTTTTTTTGTATCTGCTTCAGGAGCCAAAAACATAAATGCTGCCTTTAATGCCATTGCAAAAAACCTCCTTTTGTATATACGTTAGACATTATATATAACGCATTCGATTCTGGACGTACAAAATAATTTATTAATTGCTTTATCTATTACACCTCATACCTAACCCATAACTTCAAGCATCAGTTCACTTATATCCATTACTCGTACAGGTAATCCTGCTTTACGAATCGCAGTACTTAACATTTGTTCACATTGTTGACAGGCTGAAACTACTATAGTCGCACCTGTTTCTTTTATTTCTTCAACGCGAAGGTCAGTTATTTTTGCAGCTAAATCGGGATCTACACTCTGTAGATTTCCCCCTCCGCCACAACAAAGGGAATCCGCATGGTTGTGACGCAGTTCAACAAATTTCACTCCAGAAATACTCTCAATTATCTCACGCGGGGCATCAAATACCCCGCCGTTGCGTCCCAGGTCACAGGGATCATGATAAGTTATTGTTTCGTCCAATTCATCTAATTGAATACGTCCTTCTTTAACCAGACGTGCCAGATATTCAGTTGTATGAAGTATTTCAATATCATAACCTTCAAGTGCTTTTGTACAGTCATGTTTCCAGAAGTGATAACAGGTAGCACAACTGGCAACAAGGGTATGAATATCCAGTTCCTTTATTTTTGTCACGTTATGCTCAATAAAAGGCTGAGCATCATCAACAAAACCAGCACTTACAAGGGGATAACCGCAACACCATTCTTCTCCACCCATAGTTGTAAAATCAACCCCGGTTTCCATAAATATTTCAACATTAGCCAGTGGTATCTGGGCTGCCTGGGGATAAAAAGAAGATACACAGCCAACGAAATAACAAACTTCTGCACCTGCTTTAAGTTCCAGTCCTTCAGGTTCCTCATCAAGATCCTCTGCCCATTCCAGCCGATCATCGTTGCTGAATGTAGAAATATTTTTATTCTCAACCAGTGTACCCCGGAGATTTTTATATGCTTCTGGTGCTTTGCCTTTATCCGCAATACGCTTTCTTAATTCCAGCCATAATTCCCGTGTATCAATACCTGTTGAGCATACATTCGCACAGGCACCGCAAAGTGTACACTGTGCTACCCGCTGTATGAAATCTTCGCTTAATTTCTCACCTTTGACAAAGATATCCTTGGCCTTACTGATCTTGCCTCTTGGCGCACCTGATTCCCATCCTACCACCTGATAAACCGGGCAACTGCTCCGACAATAGCCACAACGTCCGCAAATTAATGCTTCATTCTCAAGCGTGGTAAAGTCTTTAGCCACGTCTATTCCTCCTTCCCACAACCTGATTAATCTTTGCCAATACATCCATCCCTATACGGAAATTAAACGAATTTAATAGTACCGGCGGACGATAGACCTTGCCTGGATTCATGATTCCTTTACTGTCAAGTTTCTTTTTTCTTTTCCTTAATTCAGTCAGTTGTGGTTTCTGGAATATATTACCTATATATGGTGTGTTCCATAAACCTACTCCGTAAGGATATCCTCCATTCCTGTGCCCTATATCATGTATTTTTTTAACCATACTCAGGTCCATTATATAGTTTAAAGTCTTTGTTTCATCTGAATAGAACATGGTCATAACTGTGGCATGTTCGGAAGTAACAATATGCCCATATGATACTAAGCCAAGTTTGTACCTTTTATCCAATAATTCAATATCCTCAAGGTAATTCACCAGTCTATCAACCGGCAGCCATACCTCCCCACCTAACTGTGACGGGCCACCACGTTTAAGCCTTAAAGCCAGGAATCTTTCATCCCATTCCTCTTTTGCATTCTCTACGGGTAATAAAACAGCACCATTATCACTGTCTGTAATAATAGATGTAATGATTTTCTCAGCCCTGGTAAGCTCGTCTTCAGGTCCTTCATAATCAACTTCAACCAGACACCCATCTATGCCATCTGGACCAAACCCTAATTCTTTCATACCTTTATTATAATTTGATTCGCTAAAATGAAGGTTATACGGTAGAACCTCAGCATTTATAATCTTATTTAAGATCTCATTTAGTTCTGCTGTATCCGGTATTTGAATAAGAAAATGTTTCATTGAATTAAGCGGTCGGACTTCCAATTCCAGTTGAGTAATAACTCCAAGTGTCCCCTCGGAACCTGCAAACCAATCCAGTGCAGGAGCAGTAACAAGTGAAGCCTCTTTTATTTCACCTTTTGGCAAAACCACCTCAACTGCCTTTACCTGTGATAGCAGGCTCCCGTATTTAATACTACCAATTCCATAGCCCATCATGCAGAACCACCCGCCAATGGTCGCTACCGGAGCACTGGTAGGATAAGATTTTGTAGAAAACCCTTTATTATTCAGGTATTCTTCAAGTTCACTCCATGTGGTCCCGGCTTTAACTGTAACTGTCATTTTTTCTTCATCCAGTTCTACAATCCCCTTAATAAGATTAAGGTCCATTAATATACCGCCCTTTGTGGGAACTGAATTAAAGTAAACAGTAGAAGCCCCTGCTCGTGGAGTAACCGGTATATTATTTTTCCATGCCATCTGTAGTATCTCTGCAACTTCTACTGTACTGGCAGGTCGTACTACTATGTCTGGCATGGTATTAAAAAGTGGATTAACCAGCAAGGCTGGTACCGGAGCCAGATCACGCGAATAAAATTCACATTCAAACGGGGAATCAGTAGCTCTTTCATTGTAATTCTCCTTTATTTTCTGGAACACTTCATCCTTCATTGTTAACCACCCCTGTCATAAGAACTTATTCAGCGTGTTCAGCTATTTCCTTTTTAAGCCATTCGATTGCCTTCTCACCCTGCATAAGTTTCTGTAATCCTTCTTCCAAATTAGCCGGTTCCATTACGGCAATCCAACCTTCTCCATAAGGGTCAGCATTTAAAGGTGCTGGATTGCTAACCAGGTCCCTGTTAGATTCAACAACTTTCCCAGCTATAGGAACTGTAATCTTCCCGGCCCATTTACCCGATTGCAAAGAAGAGAGAGTTTTCTCTTCTTTTAATTCTTTATTTACCCGGGGTACCCGGATAAAAGTAATATTCCCTGCAAGCTGCTGCATAAAATCGGTAATTCCAACTCTTATCTTATCACCTTCTACCTTAACCCAGGCATGGTCGTCAGTATAATATAGATCATCCGGCATCTCATACTTATCATCAACTGTGGCCATTTTTATCGCCCCTTTCTGCTTTCCTTTGCCTTACATTTTCGAATATCCGAGCTGCATTGTAAGAACTACGTACCAGAGGTCCAGCATTTATTTCGAGAAAGCCCATTTTAAATCCAATTTTCTCAAGTTCTTCAAACTCATCCGGATGGATGTACTCTACGACCGGAAGATGTTGAGAAGAAGGTTGAAGATATTGCCCCAGAGTTAGAACTTCACAACCTGCTTCTCGCAGGTCTTCCATCACCTGCAGAACTTCGCCCCTTATTTCTCCTAGTCCCAGCATCAAACCTGACTTAGAACAAATTCCGTTTCCTAATTCGCTTACTCTTCTTAACAGTTCAATCGACCTGGAATACTTCGCCTGAGGTCGGGCTGTAGGATATAGCCGTGGAACTGTTTCAACATTGTGGTTAATAACATCAGGTTTAGCCCTTATGACTTCAAGGAGAGATTCAAGGCTACCTTTGAAATCTGGTATCAGGACTTCTACTGTAACTTCTGGTAATTCGTCCTTTATAGCTCTAATAGTAGCCTTGAATTGCCCCGCTCCTTTATCAGGCAAATCGTCCCGGGTAACAGAAGTCACCACAACATGTTTTAATCCAAGCTGCTTTGCAGTTAATGCAATAGAGTGCGGTTCATCAAGATTAATTTCTTTTGGAAACCCGTGTTTAACTGCACAAAACCTGCAGTTGCGGGTACATATATCACCCAGAATCATAAATGTACACGTTCTTTTACTAAAACATTCCCCAATATTGGGACAATCTGCATTTTCACAAACGGTATGCAGAGCACCTTCGTCTAATAATTTTTTCATTCTGTTAAGTTCTTCGCCTGATGGTGCCGGAACAACTAGCCAATCAGGTTTTTTAGGCATTTTCATCCCTCCCCTCGACCTCTTCTAACCTCTGTTCTATTTCTTCTAAATTTATGTCTCTTAACTGTATTTCAAACAGCTGACAATATTGCCTGCGCATTTCCTTTCTTAACACTGATACACTAACAGGCCTATTCAGTTCTATTTCCATTGAGGTTACTCCGAAGGCAGAAAGCCCACAGGGAACAATAAGGCTAAAATACTTCATATTGGGGCAGACATTTAACGATACACCATGCATCGTTACCCAGTGTCTGAGTCCTATTCCCATGGCAGCAATTTTGCTTGATCCAACCCACACTCCCGGGAAACCTTGCCGCCGCCCTGCCTCTATCCCAAATTGTTCAAGAGTTCGAATTATTACTTTTTCCATCCTCCGAGCATATACATGAACATCACGACCGTAATCGTTCAGGTCTATAATTGGATAACAAATTAATTGTCCCGGACCGTGATAGGTAATGTCCCCTCCCCGGTCTGTTTCATATACTTTAATTCCTTCCTGTTCTAACACTCTATCACTGACTAAAATATGTTCAAAACCGCCTTTTCTTCCAATAGTATAACAGGGATAATGCTCCAGAAAGATTACTGTATCCAGTATATTTCCTTGCTTTCTTGCTTCATGAATTCTCTGCTGTAACTTAAAAATTTTACTGTAATCTTCAATTCCTAGTTCTAGACAATAACCTGTCCTGTTCATAGCATCATCCCCCAGTGCTAATTTACTCCTCCCATGCCTCCAGGGCTCTTAACACAGTGGTACAAAGGTTAGCCCAGGCAGGTGACCCACCAAAAGCTACTCCAACAGCTGCTGCTTCCAAGATTTCATCCCGGTTGGCACCATGCATTAAAGCTTGTTTAACGTGTATGCTCATACAGTAATGACAGCCAACAGCTACAGCAATCCCCAACCCAATAAGTTCTTTATACTTTCTCTCCAATTCACCTTCAACATATGAAGCATTGTCCATTTGAATAAATGCTTCAGTAACTTCGGGCAAATCATCACCAATCTGCCCCTGACCAATACCTAATTCCGACATTAGTTCCTCTGGATTTGCCATTTCAATTCCTCCCTATTTGTATTTTCATAACTATATTCTTTTTTACATTAGTCCTAAATAAATATTTTTTGTGGGTTTTCTATTAAATCAATTAAAACAGCCAAAAACTCTGCTGCCGGTGCCCCATCAATAATACGGTGGTCAAAAGACAGGGATAAACCCATTAGCGGCCGGATAACAATCTCACCATTAACAACCACCGGTTTTTCTACAGTCCGGCAAACACCCAAAATCGCTGATTCTGGGGGATTAATAATAGGTGTAAAAGCATCTACCGAGTTATAAGCACCCAGGTTACTTATCGTAAATGTAGCACCTCCCATCTCATCAGGATTGAGTTTGTTCTTCCGGGCACGTTTGGCAACGTCTGTTATTTCGTTGTTAATATCCACTAATTTCTTCTCGTTGGCATTTCTAATTACCGGCACAATAAGTCCATCATCAAGTGCTACTGCCATACCTATATTAATGTCTTTTAAGATCTTAATTT
The DNA here is from genome assembly GCA_030627145.1 of Syntrophomonadaceae bacterium. Next base: position 17,046 of record DAOUSQ010000005.1, read on the forward strand.
CCTCACCATCAAGAATACAATTAACAATAGGTTTTAACTCGATAGCCCTGGCCACTGCTTTAGTTAAAAACGCGGTCACTGATACCTTATCTCTGTCTTTTGCTCCCTCGTTTACCATCTTACGCATAGCTAGTATTCCAGACATATCAACACTTACATGGTGCGTTACCCTGGCAAGGGTGTTCCAGCTGTTCCACATGTTTTCCCCTATTGCCCTGCGCATTCCTTCATAAGGAATTACTTCAAGTGCCGGGCGGTCATCAGAAGGACCCACGCCCTCTTCAATGGCTTTATTAACATCTTCTTTGGTAATCCTCCCATCAGGACCGGTCCCGTTAATAAGCGTATAGTCGATACCTTTTTCCTCGGCTAATTTACGCGCAGCAGGGGAAATCTTAACATCGCCTTTTGCTTTACCCTTTACACCTGCACCTGCACCTACATTTGGAACTCCTGCCATGATTCCTGAAATATCTTCTCCAGCTTCACCAATAACTCCCAGTAATCCACCTACCGGTAGTTCAGCTCCTTTAGCTGCAAAAATTTTTAATAATACCCCATTTGCAGGTGCCTCTACTTTATTAGTTATTTTTTCAGTCATTACCTCAAGAATTGCATCCCCTTTTTTTACAGCATCGCCTTCATTCTTGAGCCACTTAACTACCTTTCCTGTTTTCATTGTTAACCCCATTTTGGGCATCGTGATCTCGCTTGCCATTAATTTTTCCTCCTTTATTTATCTGCAACTCTGCTCATTTCGTAATATGAAAAACTCCCTGATAGCTGCTTCTCTCAGGGTTGACTTAACATCTACAACCCTTGGTCCATCAAAAGTTAACCTAATGAAGGCTTTTTCACCCTCTCGTATTTCTACTTCTCTTTCACCATCAAGCGCTATCACACACGGTACTTCTTTAACCTCTATTTCCTCACCTATTTCAACTGATTTATGGTTTTTAATTTTAACATCCTCAATTAACCCGGGAGCAATGGGAGCCTTTATAATCAGCCCACCCTCACCAATCTCTACAACCAAACCCCTTTCTTCCAATATTTGTATCGGAGCTAAATTACCAGCAATAGATGAAATTCCTATATTATGTGGTTCGCCACGAGTAACTACCAACTGCTTTATACGTTCTGGATCCCATATGGCACGTGACCCAATGAAAATATCTTTCAGTACTACAGCATCAATTAAAGCTAGATCCACTGGCTTCTCATTTTTATAAATAACAAGTTTTTTAGTCGGGTGTATGCAGGGAGGCCCTGTAACTAATCCACGGGCTACAACCCCTGCTGCCAGACCGGCTGTAGTGCCTTCTAACATAGTAGGGAATACATTGTTAGTTCCAGTTGAAATAGGAACGAGGGGGATTTTTCCACAGCCTTTAGTAATCATACGATTTGTTCCATCGCCACCCATAGTTACAATGCAGGTAACGCCACACCGTTTCATTTCCTCGGCTGCTCTAAAAGAATCCTCCTGTGTACCCGTAAGTACGATGTCTGCTTCCATTACCTCTATAGGTAGCCTGTGTTGACTACTAAGACCTTCCACTGCCTTGGGAATAATTCCATAGTAATCAGGCATATATATAACCTTTTCTACTCCCGTAGCCGCCAGGCTCAGGAGAATCCGGCGTACTATATTAACTTTTTCCTGATTGTCGAAAACTGTTCCATAAGCTACCAACCGCCGTATATCTTTCCCAGAGGCCGGGTTGGCAATAATTCCAACTACGGTCATTTCCTTTCCCCCTCAGCGGGATTATCAGTTCTGGCTGGCAGCGTTAAAACTGCCCACCAGAACTTTTTATGCTAGAATAATTCTTCAA
>DAOUSQ010000030.1 GCA_030627145.1 Syntrophomonadaceae bacterium
AATATGTGGAATTAAACTCGATAACGCATATGATTATTTTAAAAATGACGATGTAATTGAAGGAGTTGTTATTTTAAATACCTGCAATCGGACCGAGATATATGCTACTACAAAAGATATTGAACAGGGTATGGGAGTAATAGAAGGTTTTTTAGAAAATTATTCAGGTATGAAATATGAGGAGATAAAGAGCTATTTTTACCAGCCAACCTGTTATGATGCTATTATGCATATATTTCGAGTTGCTTCCGGATTAGATTCTATGATTGTGGGGGAAGACCAGATTCTTGGACAGGTTAAGGAAGCACATCAAAAAGCGATGGAGGCCGGAGCTTCTGATGGAGTATTAAATACGTTATTTCAAAAGGCTATTAATGTGGGGAAAAGAGTTCGAACAGATACCACTATTGACAAACAGCCACTTTCTGTTAGCTATGCAGCAGTTGAATTTGCCAGAAAGGTACTGGGTAATCTAGAAAATAAAACGGTGATAGTGGTTGGTGCCGGTGAGATGAGCGAATTAACTACAAAGTATTTAATGCTAAATGGTGTCCAGTCAGTAATAGTATCTAATCGATCCTACGACAGAGCAGTTAATATGGCAAGAAAATTCAATGGGCGGGCAGTACGATTTGACCAACTTACTACAGAGTTGAAAAGTGTTGATATTGTTATAAGTTGTACGGCAGCAAACCATTATGTTATTCACCAGGATAATTGCAGGGAAGTTCTTCGTTCCAGGAACGGTAGAAAAATAATAATGATAGATATTGCTGTTCCTCGAGATATAGATCCAGCTTTAAAAGATATCGAAGGGGTTTATATATACGATATTGATAATTTACAGAATGTTGTAGATACCAATTATATTGAAAAACATAAGGCGGTTCTTAAAGCAGATAAGATTATTATGGAGGAACTTGTCAGGTTTAATGAATGGCTGTCCAGTCTTTATGTAGTGCCGGTTATTACTGCTTTAAAAAGAAAAGGAGAAGAAATAAAGCAAGACGAATTAAAACGAGCTTTAAATCGCCTTGGGAAGTTATCCGAACGCGATCAAAATATCGTAAGCACTTTAGTAAATTCAATAGTTAATCAACTGCTCCATGATCCTATAGTTAATCTCAAAGAAATGGCTATTAGTAACCAGGGACATCTGTATGCAGAAGTCGTGAAAAAGCTTTTTTCCTTGCAAATAGATAAAGAGGAATATGATAAATATGGACATGTTGCAAATAGGGACAAGGGGTAGCAAACTTGCTGTCTGGCAGGCTGAATATGTTGCTAGTGAGTTAAAAAAAATAGTACCTGAGCTCAGAATAAACATTCGGATAATAAAAACAATTGGGGACAAGATTTTAGATGCAGCTCTTTCTCGAATAGGAGATAAAGGGTTATTTACTAAAGAAATAGAAAACGAACTTATAAATGGAAATATTGATATAGCGGTACATAGTATGAAAGATATGCCTTCGCAACTCGAAGAAGGATTATGCATAGGAGCTGTACTTAAACGAGAAAATCCACAGGATGTATTGATATCCCACAAGAATTATATATTTAAAGATCTACCAGCCAATGCTTTAATAGGAACATCAAGTTTAAGACGGATTGCCCAAATAAAAGCTTTTCGTCCTGACATTTCTACAGTAGATATTCGTGGCAATGTTGAAACCCGTATTAGAAAAATGAAAGAGCAAAATCTAGATGGGATAATTCTTGCCTTTGCAGGTATAAAAAGGTTAGGCTTTGAGGGATTAATAACTGACTTCTTACCCTGTGATTTGCTTATGCCTGCAGTGGGACAGGGGGCTATTGCTGTGGAATCTAGATCAGGTGACCGGGAGATATTAAATCTACTTCAAAAGATAAATCATAGGCCAACCTATTTATCAACCATGGCAGAAAGGTGTTTTTTAAATGAACTTGAAGGAGGATGTCAGGTACCTATAGGTTCTCTGGCTATTATCAGGGATGAAACACTTATACTACAGGGAATAGTAGCTTCTCTAGATGGTAAAGAGTGTTACCGGGCAAGCCGGGAAGGTAATTTAAAGGATGCTGAATTTATTGGTCGCAAACTTGCCAGACAATTACTGCAAGATGGTGCCGCCAGGGTACTTCAAGAAATATATAATACAGGGGATTAAAGATATGAATAAAAAAGGTAAGGTATATCTTATAGGAGCGGGGCCTGGTGACCCGGGTTTGTTTACTTTAAAAGGAAAGAAAATCTTAGAAAAAGCTGAAGTTATTATATATGATCGTCTTGTAAAAGATACAGTACTATCTTTTGCTAATCCTGAAGCTGAATATATTTATGTTGGAAAAGTATCTGGCCAGCATGCTCTTTCCCAGGATGAGATAAATGCTCTTCTGGTAAGAAAAGCAGCAGAAGGTAAAATAGTTGCCCGCTTAAAAGGTGGGGATCCTTTCGTTTTCGGGAGGGGTGGAGAAGAAGCGTTATTTGTCAGGCAGTATGGTTATGACTTTGAGGTGGTGCCTGGTATTACTTCAGCTGTTGCTGTTCCGGCTTATGCAGGTATCCCTGTTACCCACAGGGATTTTACATCCAATTTTACAGTGATAACAGGACATGAAAAGCCGGATAAAACAGAGAGTTCAATTAATTGGGGGAATATTGCAGGTAGTATTGGTACCCTGGTTTTTTTAATGGGGGTAGAAAACCTTAAGTATATTAGTGATAACTTGATTAGTAACGGAAAAGATGCAGACACTCCTGTTGCGCTTATAAGGTGGGGAACTCTTTCAAATCAGGAAGTAATAACTGGTACGCTTGGCAATATTGTCGAGAAAGTGAGACAGGCTGATTTTAAACCACCGGCTGTAATAATTGTTGGAGAAGTTGTTAAACTGCATAATGATTTAAGCTGGGTAGAAAAGAGACCCTTATGGGGAAAAAAAGTAGTAGTTACAAGAGCCAGTGCGCAGGCAAGTACACTGCTGGAAAGAATAATTGATTATGGTGGGGAGGCGATTGAATTCCCTTCTATTAGAATAGAAAAGGAAATTGATTTAAGCCCGCTTTATGATGCTTTTAAAGCAATTAATAAATATCACTGGCTTATATTTACCTCTGTAAATGCAGTGGATATTTTTTTTGAAGAATTAATGAAGGCGGAAATGGATATCAGGGATTTAAAGAGTATTAATATTTGTGCAATAGGACCGGCTACAAAAGATAGACTCGAATGTAGCGGATTGAAAGTTGATGTGGTACCAGACGAGTATAGAGCTGAAGGGATACTAGAGGAGTTAAGTCATATAATCAACCCTGGTGAATGGGTCTTATTACCGCGGGCTAAAGGTGCCAGGGAAATACTTCCTAAAACAATTCGCAACTGGGGTGCTTATGTTAACGAAGTATATTTATATGAAGCAAAAACAGCTACATCGGTGAGCGAAGATACTCTTGAAGAAATAAAAAAAGGCAATTTTGACTACATTACGTTTACAAGTTCATCAACGGTAAGTAATTTTGTTAAAATTATTGGTAATGGGAATGTGAAGAACCTGGATAAGAAAGTTAAGGTAGCATGTATAGGTCCCATAACCGCTGATAAGGCCCGAGAATATGGTTTTAAGGTTGATATTATGGCAAAGAAATATACCATTGACGGGTTATTAGAGGTGATAGTGGAAGAAGCTAAATCCGCAAGGAAAGAGAGGGACATATAATGATAGGATGTACGAAATTACTATGTGGCACAGCTACAGTATCAGATGTAATTAAGCATAGCGGCGAGGAAGGCAATATTATTCCCCCACAACTTTTACAATTTTCTGATAAAAACAGACCGCTGGTTGTCTGGAACGTGACAAACCGCTGTAACCTTCACTGTAAGCATTGTTATATTAATGCAGAAGATCATAGTTATGCTGAGGAACTGAGTACGGAAGAAGCAAAAGAATTTATTTATGATCTGGCAAAAATGAAAGTACCGGTATTACTCTTTTCCGGTGGTGAGCCTATGATAAGAAAAGATATCTTTGAACTGGGAAAACTAGCTGCTGAACTGGGACTCAGACCAGTAATATCCAGTAATGGAACTTTAATAAATGATGATATTGCAAAAAGAATTAAAGAGGCCGGGTTTCAATATGTGGGAATAAGTATAGATGGTTCTCCTGCTACCCATGATGAGTTTAGGAATAAAAAAGGTGCTTTTGATGCTGCTCTAACAGGTATCAGGGCGTGTATGAATAATGGAATTAAAACAGGTATACGTTTTACGGTTAATAAACTAAATCAGGTCGATTTACCATTTATTTTTGATTTGATTAAACAGGAAGGTATACCACGTTTTTGTATGTATCATCTGGTTTATGCAGGTAGAGGTGAACAAATGGCAGCAATGGATATGACTGTAGAAGAAAAAAGAAAGATATTGGAGTATGTAACTAATGAAACCCTGAACCTGCACAGTATGGGTGTGGAAGTGGAAATATTAACTACAGATAATCATGCCGATGGTATTTACCTGCTTAACTATATTAGAAAAAATGAACCTGAAAGAGAAGAAGAAGTAAAACAATTACTTACCATGCATGGTGGATGTTCTGCAGGAACTAAATTTGCCAATGTAGATCCCAGGGGGAATGTTCATCCGTGTCAGTTCTGGCAGGATTATACCGTTGGTAATATACGAGAAAAACCGTTCAGTGAAATTTGGACTTCAGATGATGAATTAATGGTAAAATTACGGGAAAAAGACAAACATGTGAAAGGCAAATGTGGTGAATGTAGGTATAATTCCCTTTGTTCAGGTTGTCGGATCAGGGCCAGGGCAGTTTATGGTGATTTGTGGGCAGAAGACCCTGCCTGTTATTTGACTGAGAAAGAAATTAGTGAATAACTCTTAACGAATTAAAGGGTAGGTGATTGATAATGAGTTTTCCAATAAATCGAATGAGAAGATTGCGTGGCAATAAAACTATACGCAGTATGGTTAGAGAAATTAATCTATCAATTAATAATTTTATATATCCTCTTTTTATCGTTTACGAAAAGGACAAGAAAATACCGGTAGAATCTATGCCCGGGGTTTTTCAATTTTCTGTAGACAGGTTAAAGGAAGAGGTCTTAGAAATAGCAACGATGGGCATACCGGCGGTACTTTTGTTTGGTATACCGGAGTATAAGGATAGTCTGGGCAGTTCTGCTTATCAAGATGATGGGGTAGTTCAAGATGCAATAAAATTAATTAAGGATACTTGCCCGGAATTAATAGTTATTACAGATGTTTGTCTATGTGAGTATACCGATCATGGGCACTGTGGAGTGATAGATGAAAACGGTGTAGTTAATAATGATGAAACACTTAAATTGCTTGCCAAAGAGGTACTATCACATGTTAAAGCAGGCTGTGATATAGTTGCTCCCTCTGATATGATGGATGGCAGGGTAGGGTATATAAGAAAATGTCTGGATGAAAACGGCTTTTTTAATATTCCTATAATGTCTTATGCAGCTAAATACTGTTCTAGTTTCTACGGGCCATTTCGTGATGCAGCTGATTCTGCTCCACAGTTTGGTGATCGTAAGACTTACCAGATGGACCCGGCTAACATGCGGGAAGCTTTAAGAGAAGTTGAACTTGATATAGAAGAAGGGGCAGACATAGTTATGGTTAAACCTGCCCTAGCATATTTAGATGTTATCAAGGCTGTCAAGGAAAAGTTTGCTTACCCGACTGCTGCTTATAATGTCAGTGGTGAATATTCTATGGTTAAGGCAGCTGCAGCATGCGGATGGATTGATGAACAAAGAGTAATGATGGAAATGCTTACTTCAATTAAAAGGGCTGGAGCTGACTTAATTATCAGTTATTTTGCTAAAGATGTTGCCCGGATAATTAATGGATAACTTAGAAATTCGAAAGAGTGTTAAAAGCAGTTATTCTTGTGAATTATAGCAATGGCGACTTGAATGTCAGGATGGCACAGTGCTGGGTTTGAAATATTATTAAGGTAATGTGTCTGTATTAGACAGGGGAATATAAAAGAAAAAGATGGGTGAGGTGAATTTTGACAGGTAGTTTGATATTTAAATAGTATCGACTATTGGCTGTCAATTAATAAAATGCTTATATCATGGAATTCAACGAATCAATGTAATATGTTTTGTGACCACTGTTACAGGGATGCGGGAGCGAAACTTTCAGATGAGCTTTCCACTGATGAGGCAAAGAAAATGATCCGGGAAATTAAAAAGGCCGGATTTAAGATAATAATATTCAGTGGTGGAGAACCCATGATGCGACCCGATATATATGAACTGGGTAAATATGCTACAGAGCAGGGATTAAGAGCAGTAATGGGGACCAATGGCACATTACTTACTCCCGAAGCTGTATATAAATTAAAAGAAGCAGGTTTTATGGCAGCTGGCGTAAGTCTGGACAGTCTGGACCAGGAGAAGAACGATGCTTTTCGCAAACTAGATAATGCATTTAATCTAACTGTGCAGGGAATGAAAAACCTCAGGGAAGCCGGACTTCCTTTTCAAATTCATACTACTGTTATGAATTGGAATGTGGAGGAATTAGAAGCGATAACAGATTTTGCAATAAATATTGGGGCTATGGCTCATCATGTGTTTTTCCTGGTACCTACCGGACGGGGGACAAAAATAGAAGAAAAAGCTTTGCGGGTGGTTGAATATGAAAAGACAATTGTACGTTTATTGGAGAAACAAAAAAAGGTAGAGATAGAAATAAAACCAACCTGTGCTCCACAATTTATGAGGATTGCTGATAAGAAAGGTATTCCAATGCGTTTTAGCAGGGGGTGCCTGGCGGGAATTAGCTACTGCATAATTAGCCCAAAAGGTGATGTGCAACCATGTGCCTATTTGGATATTCCCCTGGGTAATGTTAAAGAACAACCTTTTGACGAAATCTGGCGTGAAAATCCAATTTTGCAAGAACTCAGGACAATGGACTATAAAGGTAAATGTGGGGTGTGTGATTATAAGCTGCAATGCGGGGGGTGCAGGGCTCGTGCATATTATTATAGCGGTGGAGATTATATGGCAGAAGATACATGGTGCCTTTATCATCCAAAAGGGGCAGAATAATGAGTATCCAAATTACTGATCTAGATAAAAAAATATTAAATATACTTCAAGAAGATTTTCCTGTAAGTACCCGGCCATATAAATCTATAGCACAAAAGCTTGATATCACAGAAGATGAACTCCTTCAAAGGACTGCCATGATGAAGGAAAATGGTATTATTAGAAGAATTGGGGGAGTAATAAACAGCCGGAAAATGGGATATTATTCTACTTTATGTGCCTGTAGAGTTCCTGAAAATAAAATTGAGCAGGTTGCCTTGATTATTAATAAAGAAAAGGGCGTAACTCACAATTATGTGCGCGACAATTACTATAATTTATGGTTCACTCTTACTGCTCCGTCTTATGATGATGCTGTGCAGATAATTAAAAATATTCAAAGTGCTGCAGGAGTAAAGATAATTAGTATGCCAGCAAAAAATATTTATAAACTAAAAGTTACCTTTGAAATGGGTGATAAAAGTGATATATGATGATGTAGAATTAGAAATAATTAAATTAGTACAGGCAGATTTACCGTTGGAATCAAGACCTTACAGTCAGTTGGCTCAAAAGCTTAATGTTAATGAAGAAGAAATAGTCACCCGTATACAAAGTATGAAAGAAAGAGGACTAATAAAGAGATTAGGAGTAATATTGTGGCACCAGAAGGCAGGGTTTACAGTAAATGCTCTGGTAGCATGGAGAGTAGCTGAAAATGAGGCTGATGAGGTGGGAATTATTATTGCTGAATATGATGCAGTAAGCCATTGTTATCTTAGAGAAGTGCCAGAGAGTTTTAAATATAATCTATTTTCAATGATCCATAGCCACAGCGAAGAAGAGATTGCACATTTAATTAAAGATATTTCAAATCGAACAGGTATTAAAGATTATATTATAATTAAAAGTTTAAAGGAATTAAAAAAGACAAGTATGACCTATATTTAATAATAATTTTTAAACATGGAACATATATTTTGAGGAGGGTTAGGGTTTTTTGAATATTACTAAATCTAATGAACTTTTTGCTAAAGCCAGGGAATATATGCCAGGAGGGGTAAACAGCCCGGTAAGAGCTTTTAAATCAGTTGGATTAACTCCTCTCTTTATTAAACAGGGTAAGGGTTCCAAAATTATTGATGTAGATGACAACGAATATATTGATTACGTATGTTCCTGGGGTCCTCTAATCCTTGGACACAGTCATCCCCAGGTAGTTCAATCAATATGTGAAGCTGCTAAAATGGGAACAAGTTATGGGGCTCCCTGTGAAAACGAAATAGAGCTTGCCGAATTGATTTGTGATGCTATACCATCTATTGATAAAGTGCGAATGGTTAATTCAGGAACTGAAGCGACCATGAGTGCTGTGCGCCTTGCTAGAGCTTATACTGGAAAAGATAAAATAATAAAATTTGAAGGTTGTTATCATGGACATGCTGATAGTTTCTTGATTAAAGCTGGTTCGGGATTGTTAACTTCTGGGATTCCTACTAGCCCCGGAGTACCAGAAGCGTATTCCAGGCATACCCTTGTTGCCAGATACAATGACATTGATTCAGTAGAAAAAATATTTAAAGACCACAGGCATGATATTGCCGCAGTTATCGTTGAACCAATCGCAGGTAACATGGGACTGGTTATTCCGGATACAGACTTTCTAAATGGACTGCGTGAAATAACTGAGCAAAATGGATGCCTTCTAATTTTTGATGAAGTTATCAGTGGATTTAGGACATGTTACGGTGGTTATCAAAACAGAATAAATATTATTCCTGATTTAACAACATTGGGGAAAATAATTGGTGGCGGTTTACCTGTAGGGGCCTATGGAGGCCGGAAAGAAATAATGGACCGGGTAGCCCCAGAGGGTGATGTGTACCAGGCAGGGACTCTTTCAGGAAATCCGCTGGCTATGGCTGCAGGTGCAGCAACCCTCAGAATACTAAAGAATAATGATCGTTATAACGCGA
>DAOUSQ010000102.1 GCA_030627145.1 Syntrophomonadaceae bacterium
CCCCACTCAATACCACAGCATGCACTTTTTCAATCATGTTAATGGGAGAAAGCAAATCAGTTTCCCTGGTTCCGGGTGCTGACCCTCGTACATCAACACCACAAACTGCCCCCTCATGTCCGGTAAGTACAACAGTGCATCCGGTCAAAGCCTCCAGATCTTCACATGACCCCACTTTAATCCCCTTAACATCAGTAATTGATTTTGCCATTTATACCACATTCCCCATTTATTAATTTTGAATTCTTAATTTTTAATTAAGGTACAGATTGGGATCCCAATCCGTTTTTTATATATACTTAGTGACGGAAATTTCAATTTCCAACAGGCTTCTTGCAATGTAATCAATTATTAATTTTATTAAATTAATAATTCAAAATTAAGAATTTAAAATTAAACTTAGCATTAGATTTCTCTTTTAATGTCTAATCTCCTGCTCAACTCAACAGCAAGAACTGATGCAATTACTACTTTTATTAAATCAAAAATTATAAATGGTAAAAAACCACGTTCGATAAGCTGTATAACATTAATCGTATTACCCAGGTAAAAATTAAGTATTAAATACATGTAAGGCAGTCCAATCAAATAAATTACTACTATTCCTGCAATTCCTGCCAGCAAAAAATTAACAATATTAACTCTTTTAATTAACTTTGACTGTAACCATCCTGCCAGAGGAAAAGCCAGTATAAATCCGAAACTGGGTAGCAGTATATAAGCAGGTCCTCCATAGGGTGGGACTGAAAAAACAGGTAACCCGAGAATCCCCAAGAATAGATAGGCCAGCATGCTTAAAAATACCGCAGGCGGTGAAAGCAGACAGGCAGCAAGTAACATCACCAGAGGTTGAAGACTAAAAGGAATAACGACTAAAGGCTGGACCATTCGCACAAAGATTGTCAGGGTACACATCATAGCCGTAAATAGAGCGGCTGTTACCATCTCCTGAGTGGAAATCTTCATTTATATCTCCCCTTTTGTTAACTATTAATGTTTACAAGGTTAACAAATAGGTTCTTAATAGTCAAGATTTATTCCACTATATCAAAGCTGATATCCAAACTGACTGCCGAATGGGTAAGTGCTCCTACAGAAATAAAATCTATTCCTGTTTTTGCCACCTCTACTATATTATCTTCGCTTATACCTCCAGAAGCCTCTAGAGGTACCTTGCCATCAACTATCTCTACTGCTTTTTTCATCATTTCAAGACCCATATTATCAAGCATAATAATATCAGCCCGCGCTTCCAGTGCCTCCTGTAATTGCTCGATAGTTTCAACTTCTACTTCAATCTTAAGTGTATGCGGTACTTTGCTGCGGACTGTCGAGACAGCTTTTTGAATTCCTCCGACCGCTTTTATATGGTTATCTTTGATCATTACCCCGTCATATAAACCGAACCTGTGGTTACGTGCACCACCTACTGAGACCGCGTATTTTTCAAGTACTCTGAGACCAGGGGTAGTTTTCCTGGTGTCAACAAGTTCTGCTTTGTGATATTTTATGGTTTCAACCATAGCCCTGGTTTTACTGGCTATTCCGGAAAGCCGCTGCAAAAAATTAAGTGCAAGTCGTTCCCCTGTTAACAAACTTGCGGCCCTGCCTCTAACTACAGCTATAGTATCACCACTGGTTATCTCATCCCCGTCACTTTTTAAAATATCAAATTGTATATCCGGATCCAGGTGGGCAAAAACCATCTGGCAGACATTTACTCCAGCTACTATACCACTAGATTTGGCATAGAATATCCCAGTTGCCTGCTGTTCACGTGGGATAAGATAGGCTGTAGTAATATCAGCATGTCCAATATCTTCTTCAAGAGCCCTTTTTATCAAATCTTCAAGTCCCAGGTAGTTCATACATTCGCCTCCGAACAATTGTGCATTTTAAATTAATATCGAAAAATCTCTGCTTTTTCCTGCTATAGATAAAATTTAAAATTAAAAATTCATAATTCAAAATTGAGTTTTGTAAATTGCTTTAGCAATTTACAAAACTCATGTGTTTAACCCACTGGATATCATCCCGGCAGGGATAATCAGAACGGAAATGCCCTCCACGGCTTTCTTTACGCCATAACGCAGCCTGTATTACCACATGGGCAACAGTTAACATATTAATTACTTCATAATACGACACGTCATCATCGCCATGAGTAAGATTATTATAAATTCTTTCAACCTCTCTATTGGCTTTCTTAAGCCCTTCTTCATTTCTTATTATACCCACATTTTCCCACATAATATCCTGTAACCTGGCTCTGCTTTCCACGGGGTCCAGTTTTTCTACCTGTGAAGTAAATACCCAGTTTTTATCAAAGGCACTGAATATCTCTTCAATTTTAATATGCCTGCGGTATAATATTTCCTCAGCATTATCAACTATACGCTTTCCAAAAACAATACCTTCTAAAAGAGAATTGCTGGCCAACCGGTTAGCTCCATGAACACCGGTACAGGCGGCTTCCCCACAGGCATAAAGCCCGTAAATGTTTGTTTCGCCGTTGCTGGTAGTCTCTATTCCACCCATAGTATAATGGGCAGCAGGTGAAACTGGCACCCGGTCTTTACTAATATCTATTCCACTTTGCAAACAGGTACGATAAATGTTGGGGAATCTGGCCTTAACCTCCGGTATCCCGGTCATATCAAGATAAACATACTCGCTATTAGTCCCAGCGATCTCACTTAAGATAGCCCTTGATACAATATCCCTGGGAGCAAGCTCTTCCAGGTGGTGATATTCTTTCATAAATCTCTCTCCCCTGGTGTTATAAAGCAGCCCTCCCTCACCCCGTACTGCTTCTGATATTAAAAAACGCTGGGTATCGTGGCTGAAGAGTACTGTCGGATGAAATTGAATAAATTCCATATCAGCCAACTGACAACCGGCACGAAAACAAACTGCCATCCCATCAGCAGTTGCTACAGTGGGATTAGTGGTATACCTGTATAGTTGCCCGGCTCCCCCGGTAGCTATTATAGTAGCTCTGGCCTTATAAACTAGTTTAGAATGGTTTTTTGAATCATAAACAAGCGCCCCATAGCATTCCTTCTGTCTGTTATCGTTCAGAACATCTATTAAGAATTGGTCTTCAATGATGCTTATATCTGTACTGGCTTCACATTCTTTTACAAGGGCAATACGGATTGCCTCCCCGGTAGCATCAGCAACATGAAGAATACGGGCTTTACTATGAGCTCCTTCACGAGTCAGTGAAATACTGCCATTTTTCATGTCAAAGCTTGCTCCTGCATCAATAAGTTCTCTAACCCGCAAGGGACCTTCTCTAACTAAGATATCAACAGCTTCAATATTACAAAGACCTGCTCCTGCTTCCAGGGTATCCTCAAGATGTAAAAAAGGGGAATCCTCTTCATGAACAGCAGCGGCAATTCCCCCTTGAGCTAATCCAGTATTAGACTCTTTTATTGTCTTTTTAGCTAAAATTATTACTTTTCCATATTTTGAAGCTTTTAAAGCCGTGAAAAGTCCGGCAATTCCTCCCCCAACAATTAGAAAGTCCGTGCTAATTATTGGAGTATCTCTGTCAATAGTTCCTATATATCTTGTTATTATCATAAACTACACCTGATTTCCCTACATATAAATCCCTGAGCCATACAAATGAACCTGTAGCGGAGATTAATTTCTCCGCTACAAAACTTTTTAAAAAAACAATCATTCGAGAATAAAGTCCATATATGTTTACCGCTATAATCATACTCTTTTTTTATTTTAATGTCTTGTTGGATTAAATACTTTCAGAGCCATCTATTTTAATAACTTCAGCCCTATACACTATTAGCTTATAGAAAGCATTCTGTCCAGGGCCCTATAGGCTTTCTTTCGTATTTCCTCTGGAACTTCTATCTGATATTCGAGTCTATCCAGGGAACTTGCAAGGCTTTCAAGTGAAATATATTTCATATCCCGGCACTGGAATGAAGGCCGTGCCAGATAGAAATTCTTTTCCGGGCAGTTTTTCTGCAGGGTATAAATAAAATCTTCTTCAGTTCCAATGATAAACTCTTTTTCTGGACGTGATTTAATATAGTCAAGTATACCAGCAGTGGAACGAACCGCATCTGCTGTCCGTGTAACTTCCGGAATACATTCAGGATGTACTACTACCTTAGCCCCTGGATACATAGCTGTTTTTTGACCAACTTCTTCTAATGTTAAAATATCATGTACGGGACAAAAACCTTCCCACAATATCATTTCCCTGCCGGTTTCATCCTGAACATATGAACCCAGGTTTTTATCCGGTACAAAAATTATCTGCCGGTCCCGGGGAATTGACTCAACAACATTCACAGCATTGGATGATGTACAGCACACATCACTTTCAGCTTTGACCTCAGCCGAAGAATTTACATAACAGACCACAACCGCATCAGGATGCCGGGTTTTCATTTCCTTTAACGCCCCGGCAGTAATCATATCTGCCATGGGACATCCAGCCTGTATTTCGGGTAACACAACTGTCTTTTCCGGACTTAATATTTTAGCACTTTCAGCCATGAATTTAACTCCACAAAAAACAATTACATCAGCACCGGTTTCAGCTGCCTGACGGGCAAGCTGTAATGAATCACCAACAAAATCGGCAATATCCTGAATTTCAGGCGGCTGATAATAATGTGCCATTATTATTGCATTGATTTCTTTTTTTCTATGTAATATATATTCCAATAAATCCCGAGACATAAATACGACTTCCCCCTACCTGTTTTTACCAGAAACAAACCCTATCCAACTTCTCATCTCTCACTTTTCTTACTCGCAGCTACCCATGCAGACTTTTTTTATTTCGATTTGTTCATTAACAAAA
>DAOUSQ010000068.1 GCA_030627145.1 Syntrophomonadaceae bacterium
AGCTTCCGCGTCAAATGCCGAAGAATTAGTATCCTGATTTCCAGGAGACTGAAGTCTCCCCGGAAAGAGATAATAACGGACTTTTCGCAGTGGAATCAAAATTAATTTAGTACCATAAAGGTACCCCGGCAAATGCACAACCAATCTTTTTAACTACATGTTCAGTAGATGCTATCTTTATTTCTTCTAACTCTAAACCTCTTATTTGAAAAGCTTCCTCTACCATTCTAGCAACTTCAGCCTCTGCTTGAGCTTTACCACACTTGCCTTCAAATTCCATAATTACTCCGAAACTACCGTTCTTAGTTCCTACTGCTACAGCTGCAGAAATTTTTTCACCAGCTGTCTTACTGGTTATTGAACCGTACGCA
This sequence comes from Syntrophomonadaceae bacterium, assembly GCA_030627145.1. The sequence continues at coordinate 372 of DAOUSQ010000068.1, forward strand.
ATAGGTAGTAGAGAACCAGCAGGAATAATTAGATCAGGTTCATACTCACAACCTGGAGGTAAAATACTACTAACTCTTAGTAAATTAGTATTTCCAACTCTTGCTTTTAACAAGGCCCCATCAAAAGCAGTAAGTTCTGTTTCCCCTTCGGAAGATGCAGCTGTAAGAAAATATTTTCCTGGTAAAGGTAGCATAATAAAACACCTCCAGATACAATAATTCGGGCAATAGATACATTATATACAAAGCTTTTCTGAAATTAAATAGTTTTTTGATTAAAAAAAACTTTGATATATACATTATATACAAAGCTTTTTATTCTTTCAAACATTCTATTCTTATAACTCTTCTAGTGTTTTTACATATTCTATGAATTTATTTACGGATTTACGCCTGGCTTTTTGCCTGGGGTAAATTATGTATATAAATCTATTTGCTTTTGAATTTGTAATTTTAATGGGTTTAATTTTCCGATAGGAATCAATTCTTTTAACTGCCCACCTGGATACTATGGAAAGCCCCATCCCTGATTCGACCGCAGCCAAAACAGCTTCTGTACTTCCCGTTTCTATATAAACATTTAATTCATCTTTCTTAATACCATTAACAGCTAACATCTCTTCAATCGCTTTCCTGGTACCCGAGCCTCTTTCGCGGAATATCCATCTTTCGTTTACAAGGTTTTTCACATCTATTTCGTTTAACCTTGCTAATTTATGGTTTTCTGGTAAGACTACAACCAGTTCATCTTCCAGCCATTGAAATCCTTTTACTTTCCTGTTGTTTATCCATGCCCCAACTACTCCTATATCAATTTCTCTTTCGGCAACTCTACTAAATATTTTTTCAGTATCTGCAATGTCCATCCTTATATTTATACTGGGGTATTTGTCTTTAAAATTCTTAATTACGAATGGTAGAATATATTGTCCAGGAATAGTGCTGGCCCCCAAATAAAGACTCCCTTTATGGCTTTCTGATACTTCTTCCATAGCTTGTTCGGTTTTATCTATTACTTTTATTAGTTCCCGGGCCCAGTAATAAAGAGTCTCTCCGGCTTCCGTAGTCTTCAATCTCCTGCCTGACCTCTCCAGGAGAAGAATCCCATACATATCCTCAAGAGCTTGAATTTGTTTTGTTACTGCTGGTTGAGAAAGCCCAAATTCTTCTGCGGTCCTTGATAAGTTTTGGGTTTCAACAACTCTGACATAAGTCTTAAAAAGATTTAGATTCACCAATCATACACCAACCTGTTTTTGTTTTATTTAAGAAATCCCTTCAATATCGTATCGATTGCCTCTTTTTCCGTCAACCCCAGCGACATTAACTTAATTAACTGCTCACCGGCAATTTTACCAATAGCAGCCTCATGAGTTAATACAGCCTCTGAATCCTCTGCTACTAATTCTGGAGTAGATTTTATTGTTGCATTTTCCATAATAATTGAATCACATTCTACATGACCAACACATGCAGTTTCGCCTACCAGAGATGCTTTGAAAATCTGTGAAGAATTGTCCTGGGCAACTGATCTTGATAAAATTTGGGCACTTCCGCTTTTTCCCTTGATATATATTTTTATATTAGATTCGGCACATTGACTACCATGAGTTAATAATCTTTCTACAATTTTAAGGTTACCTTTATCATATACATAAGCTGTCGTATGACGGACAGTGTCGTCAACTCCTTTTATCTGGTACATTTCCATCTCAGCACTGGCATCATTTTCAACAATAATTACAGTTGAAGGGTTTAATATCTTTTTACCTGTACCTTTCCCTTCTCCATAATGTTTTTCAATATATTTCATCCGGGCGCCTTTTTTAACTATTATTTCATGAAGTCCTTCATGGCTCGAATTGCTGTGAGCATCATTATGAATTCCACATCCAGCTATTATGGTAATATTAGAATTTTCCCCGACAATAAAAGTATTATAAACCTTATCTTGTAACCCGGTTTTAGTAAGTATTACAGGTACGTGAACAGTTTCATTTAATGTATTGGGTTTTATTTCTATCTCAAATCCGGATTTATCTCCTTTAGGACTTATAACTATATTCGAAGAAGACTTTTGTACTATTACCTGCCCATCACGCCGTATATTTACAGCCCCAGCCGGTATATCTTTAAGATTACTTATTGTATCGAGTAATTGCATATCTAACTGGTTAAATTTCATAAGCTATTTCTCTCCCACACTGTTCCTTCATTTTACACTCCAATTCATCTTTAATTAATGGCCATATTTCATCCGGGTTTCCCCTTGCATTAATTAGTCCATTATCTACCACAATAATTTCATCACATATGTGAAGCAATCTTTCGTTATGGGTAATAATTATTGCGGTTGTATCAGAATTTTCTTTAAATTTTTCAAAAATAATTCCAATCATCTTTTGAATGGTCCATAAATCAACTCCTGCTTCAGGCTCATCTAAAATACTTATTACAGCATCTCTGGCCAGTATCTGTGCAATCTCTATACGTTTAATCTCTCCTCCACTGAGCCCTGGTCCTACATCTCTTTTCAGGTAATCCTCCGGGCATAATCCAACATTACGCAGGGTTGTCCTAATAGCAAAATTGTCAATACCGGGCCTGGCAATCTTTATCAGATCTTCAACAGATATTCCTTTAAAACGGGGTGGCTGCTGAAAAGCATAAATAATTCCCTTTCGTGCCCGTTCACTAACATCCAAATCACTGATGTCTTCTCCATTTAAAAAAATTTTCCCGGCGTTCTGTTTATAAATACCCATAATAACCTTGGCAATAGAAGTTTTTCCTCCTCCGTTAGGACCGGTTATAGCATATAATTTACCGGGCTTAAATTCTATATTAATACTACATAGTATTTCCTTGTTTTTTCCGTTAGAATTACTAACTGCCATACAAATATTTTCTAATTTTAACATATACGGAACCTCCATTTATAAACCATTCCTGCTATAAACACCCTGTATATTCTAGCATAACTCAAGATTATAAGTCCAATATCTTTTATTATTAACTCAACTTTCCCAGTAGACAATATCCAATTTAAAGTACCATCAAAATATGGATGTTTTCTGTTCAAGAATAATAAGTGAGAAGTGAGAAGTTCTTGTAATCAAATTCAGCTAAGTTAATGCTTATTTGCTTCACGTCTCACCCCTCACCCCTCACGTCTAACACCTTCATCTATCACTAAAATAATACTTTTTATGGAACAGAAAAAATGTTATTCCGTAAAGTGCAAAAATTGTATTATTAAATTAAAATGATTATAAAATACTATTTAAAAATAAAATATATCTAAGAAACTAACCCTCGATTTGAATTTCTACCGAACTGGCTATACCTCTTCCAACTGCAATCTTAGCATTACCTATTTGAAAAACAAGAGGACCCCGAAAAGGATGGCGAGAAACCAGTTTGACTTGAGCACCGGGGATAATTCCAATCTCAAACAAACGTCTTTCTGCACTCGTTCCTTTTACTATCTTTAAAATCTTTGCCCTCTGTCCAACTTTCATGTCTCTTAGAGTCATTAATAAACCTCCTTATATCGGTAAAACAAAATTAAGTATTATTCCTACTGTAAATGAAGTAGCAAAACCTAAAGATAAAATTTTTGTCAGCCCCTTAAATCCTATTTCGCGTATAGTCATTACCATTACAGGTAAACAGGGCAGAGATAATGCAATCATAGACATAGCAATTGTGGCCTCTCGGGTAGTAAGGGGTAGATTTAACAAAACAAGGGGAGCAAGATATCGTTGAAATATTGTAATTAATACCGCAACAAAAGCCTCTGCCGGTATACCAAACACGGTTCTAGTAAAACCTTCAAGGGATTGAAATACATTTAGTAAACCTGACTCCATCAATGCTCTTATTATTATATTTAAAATCAATAACAGGGGTAAGACTTCGGAAAAAAAACCTGAAAATCTTATTTTAACTTTATTCCATACATTAGACCTCTGTGGAATTCTTAATGGGGGAAGTTCATAAACAAAAACACTATCACCTTTCATTAACCGGCTGAGAATAAATCCTAATACAATTAATACTAACAGCATAGTCAATACAATAATAGTTAAAGAAGCATGAAATGTTGATATTACCGATGCCATAATCCCAATGGTCGCCGCACACGGGATAACTATACTTAATATAGTAATAATGATAAAGCGCTCGGTTTCATTTGGCATAATCCTGGTAGCAAGGATCGCCGGTGTCCGGCAGCCGAAACCCAGAGAAAGCGGGATTACCGCCTGCCCTGATACTCCAAAAAGCCTTCCCACTCTTTCAAGGGCAACCGAATAACGCGGTAGTAATCCGGTGTCCTCCATTATAGACATAAGAAGGCTTACCATTAGCATAGCTGGCATTATTATTGAAAAAGGTATAATTAATCCTTCGGGTACAGCTTTTGAAAGGACTGTGTTAACTATCCCTGGTGGTAATACACCCGCAATAAAACCTTCCAGATAACTGCCTACCGGGACTAACAATGCTGAAATAGGTCCTTCACTTATTTCAATAGTTTTTAGCAATAGTAAAAAACCTAAATAAGCGAAACCCAACAGTATTGCGGTCCCTATAAAAGGCTTATCAATTACACTCTGGGCTTTTTCTAAAAAAATCCTATGTTTTTTAGTAACCTGTCTGGTTACCATTCTAGCGATAGTCTGGGCTTTTTCTGCTCTTTGTAAATCTGCTGCATTAAAGCAAGTTTCAACAGGAATGAAACAATTCTTGCAATTCCCACTGTACTGGCCAGGTGATATTGAATTTAAATCAATATGCTTCTTACCATGACTTTTACCACATCCCCTGGATAAAAGCTCCCCTTTTTCAAGAATACCCATTAATTCAACCAATCCTTCTCCACTGGCAGCTGAGAAAAAAACTACCGGACATTTTAAAAGTTTTGTCATTTTTTCCCCATCAATCTTAAGTCCTATGCCCCTTGCCCGATCTATTTGATTTATTACAAGGACCATGGGAATCTTAAGTTCCATTAATTCATAGGTAAGAACTAGATTTCGCTCGAGATTAGTTGCATCAATAACATTTAAAATTAACTCAATATCCTTTTTTTCGAGTAGTTCCCTTACTACTCGCTGCTCTTCTCCCGGTGAATATATTGAATATATCCCTGGAGTATCAAAAATACTGACATCCCTGTTAACTATATTTATTTTCGCTTCAGTTAATTCTACTGAAGTTCCCGAATAGTTAGAAACAAATATTTTACTTCCCGATATACGGTTCAATACGGAACTTTTTCCTACGTTGGGATTCCCAATCATTGCAATAGCCATCTATCTATTCCCCCGCCAAAATAATATTGATTCCACTGCGAAAACCTATTTTCATCCTTAAAAGTGGTAGAATATACCCTGTTTCTATTAAAAAACGGCCCCTACAAGGGCTGAAAATGCCTTTTTTTTGTTCTACATGGGGTGAATGATTTCTTGAATGGACTTTTCGCAGTGGAATCAATATTAATTATTATAATCAACAATAATATTTTTAAAATCTATTTTCTTTTTTCCCTGCATTTCGGACAATAAGCATATAACTTTAGATCATGGTCAACAATTTCAAACCCCTGCCGTTCTATATACTGTTCTAGATTATATAAAAGGTCGTCCTCTATTTCCGTTATTTCTCCACAGCCCATGCAGATAATATGATGATGTTGGTGTCTCGTGTCATCTAACAATTCGTACCGGTATTTATCTCCCTCAAACATAGTCTTATATAAA
>DAOUSQ010000028.1 GCA_030627145.1 Syntrophomonadaceae bacterium
AGATATGTCAGCAGATAATGAAGATGATAGTGATAATGAAGATGATAGTGATAATGAAGATGATAGTGATAATAAAGTAGAAACTAAAACAGAGAATGAATAATATATAGAAGGTTAGATGAATATTTTTGAAGAAGGGGTGAAGTAAGATGTCATATCTGGTACCAATGGTAGTCGAACAAACTAATCGCGGTGAAAGGTCCTATGACATTTATTCCAGATTGCTAAAAGATAGAATAATATTTCTTGGGAGTGCAATAGATGATAATGTAGCCAATCTGGTTATTGCTCAATTACTATTTCTTGAAGCTGAAGATCCCGACAAGGATATATCGTTATATGTTAATAGTCCAGGAGGTTCCATAAGTGCCGGTATGGCAATCTATGATACTATACAGTATATCAGGCCGGATGTTTCAACTATCTGCGTGGGATTAGCTGCCAGTATGGGGGCTTTTCTACTGGCTGCAGGGCAAAAAGGAAAACGATATACTCTTCCAAATGCAGAAATTATGATTCATCAGCCTATGGGGGGGACTCAGGGGCAGGCTACAGACATTGAAATACATGCCCGTAGAATAGTTACAATGAAAGAAAGACTGAACAAGATACTGGCTGAAAGAACAGGACAAAAATTGGAGAGAATTCAAAAGGATACAGAAAGGGATTATTTTATGTCAGCAAATGAAGCCAGGGAGTATGGTATTATTGACGAAATAATAAGCCATCCAAAGAAGACCAGCAAGAAATAAGCTTTTTACTTAGAGAGAGGTGATCGTATGCATAAGTACGGGGATGATAAAGGACAACTGAAATGTTCTTTCTGTGGAAAGACTCAGGAGCAGGTTAAGAAGCTCGTTGCTGGACCGGGTGTTTATATCTGTGATGAATGTATAGAATTGTGTAATGAGATTATTGAAGAAGAATTAGCTGATGATTTAGGTTTTGAACTTGGTGATATTCCAAAACCCCAGGAGATAAAAGCAATTCTTGATGATTACGTTATTGGGCAAGAAAGAGCAAAAAAATCTCTGGCAGTAGCTGTATACAATCATTATAAACGAATAAATCTGAGTATGAAGCTGGATGATGTGGAATTACAAAAGAGTAATATTGTGATGCTGGGACCTACTGGTAGTGGTAAGACTTTACTAGCCCAGACCCTGGCACGGATACTCAATGTTCCTTTTGCTATAGCAGATGCTACTTCTCTTACTGAAGCGGGTTATGTTGGAGAAGACGTAGAAAATATTCTTCTTAAACTTATTCAGGCAGCCGATTATGATATTGAAAAGGCTGAAAAAGGGATAGTATATATTGACGAAATTGATAAGATAGCACGCAAAACGGATAATCCAAGTATTACCCGAGATGTTTCCGGTGAAGGGGTGCAGCAGGCTTTATTGAAAATCTTAGAAGGCACTGTAGCCAGTGTACCTCCACAGGGAGGAAGGAAACACCCACATCAGGAGTTTATACAAATTGATACGAGTAACATTTTGTTTATATGCGGTGGAGCTTTTGAGGGTATAGATAAAATTATACAAAATCGTGTTGGACAAAAAATCATGGGCTTTGGGGCCGATATTAAGGCCCGGGAGGAGAAGAAAATTGGCGAAATTCTTAATATGATCCTTCCCCAGGATCTGTTGAGATACGGTCTTATTCCTGAATTTGTGGGCAGGATACCAATTATTGTAACACTCGATGCTCTTGGTGTTGGTTCCCTGGTAAGGATTCTTACTGAACCCAAAAACGCCCTGGTTAAGCAATATAAAAAACTATTTGAGCTGGACGGTGTAGATCTTGAATTTATGGATGATGCACTGCAGTCTATTGCTGAAGAAGCCCTGCATAGAAATACCGGTGCACGTGGACTTCGGGCTATAATAGAAGATATTATGCTTGAAGTAATGTATGATGTTCCTGCGCGTATTGATATAACCAAAGTAGTGATTACCAGGGAGGTTATTGAAAAGAAAGAAAATCCTTTGCTGGTAACAGTTGATGCTAAAAGAAAAGTAAATTAACAGAGTTTTACATTAAAGGACAAGGTAGCGAAAGCTGCCTTTTTTTTTCTGTTTTTTTTACTTATCCAAATATGGTTTGGCGGGAATAATATGAAAAATCAGGAGGAAGGGAAAAAACAATGAATGATTTTTTTATGCAGTATGGTGGAATTCTTTACCTGGTACAATTATTTTTTGCTGTAGTTATTGGACTTTATTTCTGGAATTTACTCAAAAACCAGCAGTTAAAAAAAACGGTTATAGTAAGAGAATCAGAAAAAGAGAATGAAAAGCTCCAGCAAATGCGCAATATTAAGCTTACCGAACCCCTGTCCAGTTTGACCCGACCCAACAGCCTGGACGATGTAGTGGGGCAAAAGGAAGGCATTGATATTCTTCGATCGGCTCTATGTGCTTCTAATCCACAACATGTTATTATTTATGGACCTCCCGGAGTTGGAAAAACTGCTGCGGCTCGTCTGGTTCTGGAAGAGGGCAAAAAAAATCCTCTTTCTCCTTTTAATGAAAATGCTAAGTTCATAGAGGTAGATGCAACTATAATGCGTTTTGACGAACGAAATATAGCTGATCCTTTAATTGGTTCAGTACATGATCCAATTTACCAGGGAGCCGGATCAATGGGATCAGCTGGAATACCTCAACCAAAACCAGGGGCCTGTACTAAAGCTCATGGTGGAGTGCTTTTTATTGATGAAATAGGGGAACTTCATCCGCTGCAGATGAACAAATTATTGAAGGTACTTGAAGATAGAAAGGTTATCCTGGAGAGTGCCTACTATAGCGAAACTGATCAAAATATACCCAGGCATATTCACGATGTTTTTAGTAATGGACTTCCTGCTGACTTTAGACTGGTGGGTGCTACAACACGTATGCCTGAGGAACTTTCCCCGGCTCTGAGATCCAGGTGTATGGAAGTATATTTTAAGCCATTAGAAAAAGAAGATATTAGAACGATAGCTATTAATGCTATAAATAAGATGTTTTTTGATATAGAAGAGGAAGCACTTGAGGAAATAACCCGTTATGCCAGTAATGGACGAGAAGCAGTAAATATAGTTCAGTTAGCAGCAGGGATAGCCCAGGTGGAACAGTCATCAAAAGTAGACTTGAGTACGGTGGAGAAAGTCTTAAACAATGGTAGGTTTTCTCCTCGTCCAGAATTCAAACTCAAGGAAAAACCGGATATTGGGATAGTAAATGGACTGGCTGTATACGGAGCTAACATTGGTACTTTACTGGAAGTAGAATGTTCAACGGTTCAGGTGACAGATGGCAAAGGTAGGTGGACAGTTACCGGCGTTATTGAGGAAGAACAAGTCGGTGGAGAAAATAAAAAGTACACACGCAAGAGTATGGCAAAAGGAGCAGTAGAAAATGTTCTTACTGTATTAAAGGTTAACTATAATATTCCTATTAGGGATTTTGATATTCACATTAATTTCCCGGGCGGAATCCCGGTTGACGGACCTTCAGCCGGTATCAGCATGGCTACTGCAATATATTCATCTTTAAATAGAAGAGCAGTTAATAACTACCTGGCCATGACCGGAGAAATTTCTGTTCATGGTAAAATAAAACCTGTGGGCGGAGTCATAAGCAAAATTGAAGCTGCCAGGAAGGCGGGGATAAAAAGGGTAATGATACCAGCCGACAATTGGTTAAATATATTTGAAAAATTTCCAGATATTAAAATAATACCAGTAAATGAGTTGAATGAAGTGTTAGAGCATGCTTTTGTCGACTAGGGATTGTACACAATTGTTCTATTTAGATATATAATATGATATTAAAAGCATTAAAATAAATAAACCTACTTGAAGGCATGGCTGATTAAAATAGCAAGCCATTCTTGCGTGGTTAATATACATATAGTAGAATAAATTTGCCTGGGAGGTGTTGTTTTTGCAGCAGGAGAGCATATCTACATATAACGAAATACGCGAGATACGCGAGATACCTATGTTACCCTTAAGAGGGGTATTAGTTTTTCCCTATACGGTTATCCACCTGGATGTTGGAAGAAAAAAATCCATTAATGCAATAGAAGAAGCTATGTTAGATGCCAGAGAGATATTTTTGGCAACCCAGAAAGAAGCTCAAACTGATGAACCGGATGAGAATGATATTTATTCTGTGGGTGTTGTTGCGGAAATCCGTCAGATATTAAAAATGCCAGGAGGAACTATGCGAGTCCTGGTTGAAGGTCTTTATCGTGCCGAGGTTTTGAATTATATTTCTAATGTCCCTTATATCAAAGTGGCCATCAAAGAATATAAAGATGATGGGAAGGAAAAGACGACTGAAATAGATGCATTGATGAGGACACTTATTTCAGAGTTTGAGCAATATGTGAGAATCGGCAAAAAGATTCCACCAGAAACTGTAGTTACGGTGGTTGCCATTGAAGAACCTGGAAGATTGGCCGATGTTATTGCTTCACATCTTACCCTGAGAATTAATGAAAAGCAGCAAATATTGGAATATCGCAATATTAATGAACGTTTGGAATATCTCTGTGAAATACTGGCCAGGGAAATGGAAGTCCTCGAACTGGAAAGGAAAGTAAATATTCGTGTTCGCAAACAGATGGAAAAAACTCAAAAAGAATACTATTTGCGTGAGCAGATGAAGGCTATACAAAAAGAACTCGGAGAAAAAGATGAGCGTGCTTCAGAAGTTGAAGACTTAAAAGAACGTATTGAAAAGGCCAATTTACCGAAAGAAGCCCGGGAAAAGGCTTATAAAGAATTGGAAAGATTAGAGAAAATGCCGCCTATGGTAGCAGAAGCTGTTGTTGTTCGTAATTATTTAGATTGGATTTTATCACTACCCTGGTCAATTGAGACCAGAGATCGGCTTAATCTAAAAACAGCAGAGGATATACTTGAAAAAGACCATTATGGGCTCAAAAAACCCAAACAACGAATACTTGAGTATCTGGCAGTACGTAAATTAACCAGAAAGATGAAAGGGCCTATTTTATGTCTGGTCGGGCCTCCAGGAGTAGGAAAAACTTCTCTGGGTAAATCTGTAGCTCGATCCCTTGGACGCAAATTTGTGCGCATGTCCCTGGGAGGGGTTCGTGATGAAGCAGAGATAAGAGGGCACCGGAGAACTTATGTTGGCTCTATGCCCGGTCGTATTCTTCAGGGGATGAAGCAGGCAGGGACCCGGAATCCTGTTTTTCTGTTAGACGAGGTAGATAAAATGACTATGGACTTCAGAGGAGACCCGTCTTCGGCTCTTCTTGAGGTACTTGATCCCGAACAAAATTATACTTTTAGTGATCATTATCTTGAAGTTGCTTTTGATTTATCAAAGGTAATGTTTATAACTACAGCCAACTCGGCTTATAACATTCCCAGACCCTTACTAGACAGGATGGAAATTATCGAAATAAGCAGTTATACAGAAGAGGATAAGGTGCATATCGGCATTGACTATCTGGTACCAAAACAGGTTAAAGAACATGGCTTGAAAGACACTAATATTAGATTTTCCGAAGGAGCTATACGTAAAATAATACGTTCATATACTCGTGAAGCAGGAGTTAGGAATTTGGGAAGAGAGATTGCATCTATATGCCGTAAAGTAGCCAGGCAGGTGGTTGAAGATAAGAGTACTTATATTAATGTTACTGCCAACAGTATTAGCAAATACCTGGGAGCAGAAAAATATCGTTATGGTGTTGCCGAAAAAGAAAAGCAGGTGGGTGTTGCAACTGGTTTAGCGTGGACAGAAACCGGGGGAGACATACTTTCAACTGAAGTAGCTCTTTTAAATGGTAAAGGGAAATTAATCCTTACAGGTAAACTAGGAGATGTAATGAAGGAATCTGCTCAGGCAGCCTTAACCTATGTCCGGTCTAAAGCGGATAAACTAGGAATAGATAACGATATCCAGGAAAAATATGATTTTCATCTACATGTCCCTGAAGGTGCTATTCCAAAGGATGGCCCTTCAGCAGGAATTACAATAGCGACAGCTCTGGCATCGGCTATGTCAGGTAAACCTGTTAGAAATGATGTCGCTATGACAGGTGAAATTACTTTGAGAGGTAGAGTGTTGCCTATAGGCGGGCTCAAAGAAAAGGTGCTGGCGGCCCATAGGGCTGGAATTAATACGATTATTTTGCCCGAAGAAAATAAAAAAGATCTTAATGATATTCCAGCCAATGTAAAAAAGAAGATGAACTTTGTTACGGTGAGCCACATGGATGAAGTCCTGGAAAAAACCCTGGCGACACCGGAAAGCATTCATTAATCATATGTTTAAATATTGACGTGGAACACGACGCAGATTTTCAGTTTATATGTTGTGTCCACGTCTTTTTTTAGAGAATAGTGAACAGAGAATAGTGAATAGAGAATGATTAATGTTGAAAAAGGCTTCGCCTTATTCCTTTGATATAGTGTTCTTGATTCTACTGCAAAAAGTAATGATTATATACAGCTCCATAAATTGGTGCGAACAACAAGGAATATGGCGGATTTACGTAGACATTAATGTTAATATCTAATATTAGGGTTTTTGTTGGAGAAACAACCATGCCAGCATAATATAATCAATAAAATCATTTTATTAAAATATTTCTATCTGCGTTTTGAAAATAATAAGTGAGGTAGATTAAAATTTTGTAGTTATTTTCTCAAGCAGAATAATTAATCGGTTTCGTGGTGATAAGGTTTATTTATTGCGCGCACTTTTTGTGAATAAGCGCTTTAATATTATTAACGACAGTTTTAAAAGGTGTGATTATTTTTGCAGATTAGAACAGCAGAATTTAAAGGGGTATTTGTTGACATCAAACAGCTTCCTGTAGAACCTGTACCGGAGATAGCCCTGGTAGGTCGCTCTAACGTTGGGAAGTCATCGATGATAAATAAAATTGTTAATAGAAAAAACCTGGCAAAATCGAGTTCTACACCGGGTAAAACCAGGACTATAAATTATTACCTGATAAACGGGGATTGGTATATGGTGGATTTACCCGGCTATGGATATGCCAAAGTATCAAAAGTTGAAAAACAAAAATGGGGTAAAATGATTGAAAATTATCTACAGAAACGGCAACAGCTTAAAGGTGTAATACAGCTGGTAGATATTCGTCATGTTCCCAACGAAAATGATATATTAATGAAATCATGGCTCACACATTATAATATACCCATTTTAGTAGTAACAACAAAAGCAGATAAAATTTCAAAGGGGGTCAGGCAAAAACATGTTTCTACAATAAGAAAGGCCGTGGATATGCAAGCTGGAGAGTTTCCTATAATTTTTTCTGCTGAAACAGGGGAAGGAGTAGAGGAAGTGCTGGAAGCTATTGAGGAGATTTTATCGATAAATAAAACCTGAATATTTGTTAATATATTTATTTATCTCTATTTTAAGTGAATAGAGAATAGAGAATAGTTATTGTAAAAAAAGCTTCGCTTTTTTTCTTAATCTACTTCTGATAAGAGGTATTATGGATCGCTTGTCGTTATTTACCTTCATCCACAGAAATATAATTATTTTACTTAGAATTTAGTTTAATCTTAAAAAAATTTCACTTAAAATCAATGCTAGCGTTCATTTTAGAAGTATTTTTAAAATCATCTGTACTAGAATTACAAATCAAAGATATTATTGTATTCTGGTTTTCATATATTCGATAAGTTCTTTTTCTTCCTCGCTTTGAACAGACCCGGCAAAATTATCTAACAGTTCTAAAAGTTGCTTTTGTCCGTTTTCTTTATTCAAAACCTCCCGGGGTGTTTTGTTATCCAGTTCAATATGGGGGGTATCAAGCCACCTCTCAGTTTCCTGGTCTTTCAATATTAAAAACCAGAGGTCTGCTGTTTCTATGGCAGGTGGTTTTTGTAGGATTAAGCTGCTTACAACTGGAATTTCTTTTTTGCCCAGGATAGAAAACAGTAGTTTTTCCTGTTTCAAAACGTCTTCCAGTATATCAGCGCAGGTAATAACATATTCTTCTCCTATTGCAAACCTGACATAGCCATGGGCTTCTCCTTCTGGTTTATACCAGTTAAAGCCCTCTGCTGCATGAACAAAAACATAATTATGGTCCTGGGTGAGTTTATCCAGCAATGTGGATTTTTCTTCTTCATTGATTTTTATTGCCCGTGTATCATTTAATTTCATAAGATTTTTCTTAAAAGCATGATCAAAAAAACCGTATACTTTTTCACCATTTAATTTTAATAAACGGGTTGATTTATCCAGGTTTAGTTTCTGCATATAGTCTAAATGCTGTTGTAGAAATTCTTTTTCATTGGAATTATTTTCAATAATTAACACCATACCTGAAAAAATAGTTACTTCAGGAACGTTAACCAGCCGACCAAAAAGAAGCAATTTGTTATCATTGTTTTCAAGTTCTCCGGGGTCTTTTAGCAAAACTTGATGCTCTTCTTTGGAAAAAATATCAATAACTTTGAGTTTATTATCCTGTATTTCGCCTGGTTCATATACTGATAAGTATGATGAATTAAGTCCTGCGAGGCAGTCAAGGAAAGGCTTTTCCATAAAGTTAGCATTTTCATTAAGATAGCGTGTGCCAGGTGTATTGCCTTTAGTGTCAGTTCTATCGAACCACAACCAGTCGGAAAAAAAAGTTTCATGTTCAGCAGGGAGAGTCTTTTCGACCGTATAGCGCAGGAATTGATTTTGATACTCTTTTCTATTTTTTTTGATCTGATCACCATAATACTGATCAAGCTTTATTTTAATAGCTGATATTAGTTGGTTATAATACGTAAACCGGTCTTGAAAAACATCAACGATATCTTCCAGGCGACCGCAGCATTTTTTATATTTTTTTCCACTGCCGCAGGGACAGGGGTCGTTTCTACCTATTTTTTTTCCTTTCACCATTACTGCCTCCCTTAAACGAGTAACAAGTAAGGAGTTAGGTGTAAGGGGTTCTTGTAAATGGAAATTTTCTAAATTCAATGGATTTTTGCTTTATGCCTTACTCCTAGGTTCTTAACTGTTACTCAAATAATTACTTTTATAAAACAGTAAAAAATATTATTCAATAAGTGTGAAATTTATTCAAATTATGTTTAAAGCTTAGCATAATTTGCATATCAACTACAATTAAGATGTTTGATCTTATTCAGTGTATATTACTTTTTTAGAGGACTGCTATATTTTAATATATAATTAGTGATTCCACTGTAAAAACCTAAAACTTTTATAATTTTGATTCCACTGCAAAAAGTCCATTTGAGAAATCATTCACTTCATGCAGAGCGAAAAAAGGGCATTTTTAGGCCTTATAGAGACCGTTTTTTAATAGAAATAGGGCATA
>DAOUSQ010000088.1 GCA_030627145.1 Syntrophomonadaceae bacterium
AGCTTCCGCAGCAAACACAAAAGAATTGGTTTTCTAAGTTCCGGGGAGACTGAAGTCTCCCCTACGAAAGAGAATAACGACCTTTTTGCAGTGGAATCAGAATTTAAAATTAAAAATTCACAATTGATACTTCTATACATCTAAAAAACGATTTAATGAAATAAGCGTTCCCACGATTCCTAACACTGCCCCTGCCATCAGCAAAGAACTATAAAGATTTAAGAGTATACCTGTACTAGTAACCAGGGGAATAAAGTATATGGAATGTATCTCGTTAATTAACGACCCGTACCCTATGGCAAGAAGTAGTATAGATAACAAAGCGCCTGTGGTACCAAGCAGAATACCTTCAATAATAAAAGGCCAGCGGATAAACCAATCTGTAGCCCCGATTAATTTCATAAGGTAAATCTCCTTATGCCGGGCAAAAATAGCTAATCGGATTGTGGTTGCTATTAAGAAAATTGCTCCAAACCCTAGTAAAATAATAAAAATTATACT
This sequence comes from Syntrophomonadaceae bacterium, assembly GCA_030627145.1. Next base: position 502 of record DAOUSQ010000088.1, read on the forward strand.
TATAATCCTTATCCACCTGGTTACACTGAATAACTTTTCAACCACTCCATGCCCATAATTTACTTTATAAATCCCATCTATTTTTTCAATTTTAGCTGCTATATCAGGTACATCATGAGGATCCTTCGCTTTTATTTCATAGGTATCAGGTAATGGATTTTCCCCTAAAGTAGCGCCTAAATCACATTCTTGTCCTTCAATATCATCCTGTAGCTTTGCCTGGAGGTTCTGCAAAGCCTCTTCTTTAGAAACAAATGCAATGGACTCAACTTGACCCAATTTTTCAATCTGGTCTTTTATATCAGCTATCTGGGATTCAGTAAGTTCATTATCCATAAAAGCTATTATTTCTATATCAGATTCAAGTCGGTTTATAAAATTACCCGCGTTCAGAGTCATCAGTACCGCAATACCGAGTATTAAAATACAAATAGCCACAGTTGAAACCGTAGCAAAACTCAAAAGCCTGTTCCTTGACAGGGAACTTAACGCCTCACGAATAAAGTAAACGATATTTTCCGGTTTCATATTACGAACTCCCGCCCTGAAACATCTGAAACAATTCTGCCTTTTTCGAGCATAATGATACGTTTACGGGCTGATTTAACCAGTTCTCTGGCATGAGTGGCCATAATAACCGTGGTACCCCTGCGATTAATATCAAAAAGTAAGTCCATGATCCCTCTGGAAGTATCTATATCCAGATTTCCGGTTGGCTCGTCAGCAATGAGCAGCAATGGCTGGTTAACAAGTGCCCTTGCAATACCCACCCGTTGCTGTTCGCCCCCGGAAATTTCTCCAGGAAAACAATCCTCCTTACCTTTTAAACCAACCATTTCAATTATTTCGGGTACTCTATTCCTTATTTCCTTTGAACTTGACCCCACAACTTTCATAGCAAAAGAGACATTCTCTCTTACCGTTTTATTCTCCAGGAGTTTGAAATCCTGAAATACAACTCCTATGTTCCTTCGCAGTTTGGGTACCTCGCTTTTTTTCATTCTTATAATACTTCGTGAAGCAATAAAGATCTGTCCTCTTGTTGGAAGCTCCTCCCTGAAAAACATCCTGGCAAGAGTCGACTTCCCGGCACCACTGGGTCCCATAAGAAAAACAAATTCTCCCTGATTTATTTTTAACGAAACATCATCTAATGCTTTTACTCCGTTTGGATAAATCTTGGAGACATTAAAAAACTGAACCAGCATTTATTTACCTCCAAAAAAAACCACCTACATGAGGTGGTTCTACATAAATATTAAAATTCCTTTTTTATTTTCATTTGTTTTTTAGTAAATTATGGACTTTTAGTATAATTTGCTCAATTGTTAAACCATAATGTTGCAAAAGTTTATCAGGACTCCCTGATTGTCCAAAAACGTCGTTTAAACCCATACGAAATACAGGAACAGGTCTATTTTCACATACTACTTCACAAACAGCACTGCCTAGGCCTCCAAGAATACTGTGTTCTTCGACACATAGTATAGCACCTGTCTCTTCAGCCTTCTTTATAATCAGGTCTTTATCAATAGGTTTAATAGTATGCATATCAATTACTGAAACATTAATATCTTCTTTAGCTAATAGCTGTGCAGCTTTAAGGGACTTGTCCACCATAATTCCACATGCTATCACGGTTGCATCTTTTCCTTTTCTTAATTCAATACCCCGGCCAATCTGAAAATCTATTTTTTCATTATAAATTACCGGTATTGAAGGACGTCCAAGCCGCAGATAAGCCGGGCCATTTAATTCATATAAATGAAAAACCGCTTCCCTGGTACTTGGTCCATCAGATGGTACTACCACACACATATTGGGTACACTTCGCATTAAGGCTATATCTTCAACCGATTGGTGAGAACCTCCATCCTCTCCAACTGTTATACCAGAGTGAGTTGCACAAACCTTTACATTCAATTTTCCATAGGCTATTGAATTACGGATCTGCTCAAAAGCTCTCCCAGTAGCAAATACAGCAAAAGAACTGGCAAAAACGACTTTTCCAGATGCTGCCAGACCTGCTGCCATCCCCATCATGTTCTGCTCTGATATTCCGGCATTAAAAAATCTTCCAGGATATTCCCGGGCAAACTCTGCTGTTTTTGTCGATTTGGAGAGGTCAGCGTCCAGGACTATTATGTCATCATATACTCTACCCAGTTCAACCAGCGCCTTACCATAGGCTTCCCTTGTAGCTTGCTTTTCCACCTTGGTTCCTCCTTGAAAAATTTTTAATTTTGAATTTTGATTCCACTGCGAAAATTCCGTTATTATCCCTTTTAGGGGAGACTTCAGGCTCCTCTAAAATCAGGATACTAATTCTTCGGCATTTGACGCAGAAGCTAAAGCATCCGCTGCAATTAATATAGAAAAATTATAAAAGTTTTAGGTTTTTGCAGGGGAATCAAAATTAATAATTATAATTCAAAATTATTGAAGCTCTGCCAGTGCTTTTTTGATCTCTTCCTCGTTTGGCGCTTTACCATGCCATTCTACACGGTCTTCCATAAAAGAACATCCTTTGCCTTTAATAGTCTTAGCTATGACTGCAGTAGGTCTTCCCTTAATACTACGCCCGGTATTGAGTGCTTCCATTATATCCTGGTAATTATGTCCGTCTATTTGTAAAACCTTCCAGCCAAAGGCCTTAAATTTATCTGCTACAGGTTCAGGGGACATTACCTCTTTTATTCTTCCGTCTATCTGTAAACCATTGTTGTCAATAAATATCAACAGGTTGTCCAGCTTATAGTGGGCCGCAGCCATAGCTGCCTCCCATACCATTCCCTCTTGAATCTCCCCGTCTCCCAGAAGAGCATATATCCGGTAATCTTTCTTATCAATCTTCCCGGCCAGTGCCATACCTACAGCCCAGGAAATTCCCTGCCCTAATGATCCAGTTGAGGCTTCTACTCCTGCCAGCTTGCGCATATCAGGATGCCCCTGCAAAGGACTATTTATTTTACGCAAAGTGGCCAGTTTCTCCCGGGGAAAAAATCCCTTTTCTGCAAGTGCAGCATAGAGAACCGGTGCAGCATGTCCCTTGCTTAAAACAAAACGGTCTCTATCCTCCCACCCAGGATTACCAGGATCTATATTCATTTCCCAGAAATAAAGACAGGCTACTATATCAGCTGCAGACAGCGAACCACCAGTATGCCCTGACTCTGCTTCACCCAGCATCTTGATTATCTCCTGTCTGATAACAAGGGCTTTTTTCTCTACCTCTAAAAGAGACATTTTATTAATTTTTTTCACATCAATCTCCCTTTATAAAATTATTTTACAACACAGGCAAAACCCCGCGGTTAATTATTAATACAACTTTCGTACTATTTAAGTAATAGGTGAAGGGTTAGGAGTAAGGCGTAAGGTATATAATTATTGAAAATTAAAAAACTTGTTTAAAAGAAATTCTAACCCCTAACTCCTAACCCCTCACGTAGTATTCTTGGCACAAAACATCCATATTCTAATATTACTTCAAATTAGGTATTGTCAGCTATGAACGTTGAGTTATTAGGTATAGTTTTAGGGAACAAATTTACTAACGTTTTTGATGTAACAAAGCATAAATAAAATCATCCAGGTCTCCATCCAGTACCGTCTGGACATTTCCCACTTCCAAATTAGTACGATGGTCCTTTATCATTGAAAAAGGATTAAGTGTATATGTCCTTATCTGGCTGCCCCATGCTATTTCCTTATATTCTCCCTTAAGTTTCTGCATACTATTCTCAGCTTCCTTCTGTTTTAGCTCGTATAATTTTGCTTTCAGGATCTTCATAGCTGCCAGACGATTAGCGTATTGAGAACGCTCATTCTGGCACTGAGCGACTAATCCTGTTGGGATATGAGTAATCCGCACAGCCGAGTCTGTTTTATTTACATGCTGCCCACCGGCACCACTCGAACGATAAGTATCTATTCTAAGATCATCCTGATTAATGGTTACTTCAACATCTTCATCGAGTTCTGGAAGTACTGATAATGATGCAAATGAAGTATGCCTGCGCCCTGAAGAATCAAAAGGGGATATCCTTATTAACCTGTGAACCCCTTCTTCACATTTTAATTTTCCATAGGCATACGTCCCTTTTACCAGGAAGGTTACACTCTTAATCCCTGCTTCATCTCCTGCCAGGTAATCAAGTATCTCGACATCATACCCGGATGACTCAGCCCAGCGAGAATACATTCGTAAAAGCATCTCGACCCAATCCTGTGCCTCGGTACCTCCTGCACCGGCATGGAGCGAAACAATAGCATTTTTTTCATCGTGTTCTCCAGAAAACATATTCCGGAGTTCAAACTCCCTAAATTTTTTTTGCAAAACTTCAAGTTCCATAGCTGTTTCTTTTAAAAGTTCTTGATCACCCTCCTGTTCACCCATTTCCAAAAGGTCCTTAATATAAAAAGCTGTTTTCAAAAGCTCTTCGTATCTTTCAATTTGCTCTTTCAGCTCACTTATTCTTTTTAAAGTTTTTTGTGCTTCTTGTTTATCACTCCAGAAATTCTCCCCAAGCGTTTTTTTCTCCAGTAATTCAACCTCTTCTATGCATTTATCGATGTCAAAGAGAAGCCCTCATTTCACGCAAACAACTGATCATCTCCAAGCAGGTCGCTCTAGGATCTTCTATCAAGCTATTCCCTCCCTCATTAATTAAAAATTAATAATTCAAAATTGATTCCACTGCAAAAACCCAAAACTTTTATAATTTTTCTATATTAATCTGTAGCGGA
>DAOUSQ010000069.1 GCA_030627145.1 Syntrophomonadaceae bacterium
AATCTGTATCCATATCATAATTATGTTCTGCATTTGCAACAGCGGAGTGCACAACCTTTTTAATTAGAGGAGCAGATCTCTTATTGGTATATCGTAACAAACCTAACGCTTCGGCTACATCTTTTCCTCTAACTATATCTGCTACCTGACGAGCTTTAAAAGGAGATATTCGCAAATACCGTGCTTTTGCTTTTGCTTCCATTTCTATTTCCTCCTCCCCTACCTTGCTCTGCTGGCTTTTTCAGATTTTCCGGCATGTCCTCTGTAGGTTCTTGTCGGAGCAAATTCACCTAACTTCATGCCTACCATATCTTCAGTAATGTATATGGGAACATGTTTTCTTCCATCATGCACTGCCAGTGTGTGCCCAACCATCTGTGGCATAATAGTGGAACGCCTAGACCATGTTTTTATTACCTTTTTTTGGCCAGACTGATTCATTTCTTCTATTTTTCTTAATAACTTTTCATCATAGTAAGGCCCCTTCTTTAGTGACCTGCCCATTTAATGACCTCCTTTACTTACGTTTTCGGACAATCATCTTGTCGGACGGCTTCTTCCTACGTGTTTTTCCACCTATAGCTATTTTACCCCAGGGAGAAACCGGATATTTCCTGCCAATTGGAGCTCTACCTTCACCACCACCATGCGGGTGATCAGTTGGATTCATTACAGATCCTCTAACTGTAGGCCTTATCCCCATCCAACGAGATTTACCTGCTTTACCAATAGTTATATTCTCATGATCAAGATTCCCTACCTGGCCAACAGTTGCCCGGCAGTTTAGGTGAACAAGTCTTACTTCACCTGATGGTAATCTTACGTGTGCATAATTACCTTCTTTAGCCATTAGTTGGGCTACAGCGCCTGCTGATCGCACCAATTGCCCACCTTTTCCAGGCCTTAATTCTATATTATGAATTAAGGTACCTACAGGTATGTCTCTTAAAAACAAGGAATTTCCTACCTTTATATCAGCATTTGCACCTGATTCTATAGCATCTCCCACTTTTAATTTATGAGGAGCAATTATATATGCCTTTTGACCGTCAACATAGTGGACTAAGGCTATATTGGCCGACCGATTAGGGTCGTATTCAATGGCTACAACTTTGCCAGGTACATCATCTTTAATACGTTTAAAATCAACTATCCGATAAAGACGTTTATGTCCCCCACCTCTATGCCTTACGGTAAGACGTCCTTTAGCATTTCTCCCTCCGGTTTTCTTAAGGGGTTGGGTAAGACTTTTTTCGGGTTTATCCTTGGTTATTTCGTCAAAAGTTAAGACAGTCATTTGTCTTCTACTTGGTGTTATAGGCTTGAATTTTTTTATGCCCATTAATGTTCACTCCTTACTACGATAGCTGTCAGGCCTTATTGCCGTATCGCTGATCAGCGAGAAAACTACATATTTTCAAATAATGCAATTTTTTGTCCCTCTTGCAGGGTAATTATCGCTTTCTTCCTATCCGGTTTTCTACCTTGAAATCGCCCTACACGTTTAGGCTTGCCTTTAACTATCATGGTATTAACTGCATCTACCCTAACATTAAAAATTTTCTCAATTGCATTTTTAATTTCTGTTTTATTAGCCCTTTTGTCGACAATAAATGTATATTTATTGTCTGCCAATAGGTTCATAGATTTTTCAGTTATTACTGGTTTTATAATTATGTCTCTGTATTCTCTCATCTAGGCGAATACCTCCTCTACCATTGATACCGCTTCCTTAGTGATCAGTAGAGTATCGTATTTCAACAGGTCGTATACATTAATGAAATCGGCTCTTAATGGTTTTACCCCTGGTATGTTTCGGGATGATTTAAATACGTTTATATTTGAATCAGCTGTTACAACTAAGGTCTTCTTTTTTGCATTTAATACTTCAAGTGTCTTTATCATCTGCTTTGTTTTAGGTTCATCAAAACTCAACTGGTCTACTACAATAATATCGTTATCTAAGAACTTACTTGATAAAGCTGATTTCATAGCCAGTCTTCTTACTTTACGGGGCAGTTTATAAGAATAATCTCTGTTTTTAGGGCCGAATACGATTCCGCCGCCTTTCCATATGGGGTTTTTTCGGCTACCGACCCGAGCACGCCCAGTGCCTTTTTGTCTCCAGGGCTTCTTTCCTGAACCTCTAACTTCTGCCCTAGTCTTAGTAGATGAGGTTCCTACTCTTTTGTTAGCGAGCTGCATTTTTACAAACTCGTATAAAACTGCTTTATTGGGTTCTATCCCAAATACACTGTCATTTAATTCTAGTTCTCCGATTTGGGCCCCGCTCATATCGTACAAGGCAACTTTCGGCATTTTCTTAACCTCCTCTTTGATAGCAGTCAGTCTCTTTGCTATCCACTACTTATTAGCCTTAACTGAATTCTTTATGATAACAAGACCTTTTTTGGGCCCCGGAATTGCACCCTTTACCAATATAATGTTCTTTTCTGGGTAAACTTTGACTATTGAAAGACCCTGTACTGTCACCCGCTCTCTACCGTATCTTCCCGGAAGTTTTCTTCCTTTAAATACCCTGGCCGGACCTTTTGCCGCTAAGGAACCAGGACGGCGGTGATACTTGGATCCATGCCCCATAGACCCGCGGGCAAAATTATGTCTTTTAACACCACCAGAAAAACCTTTACCTTTGGATGTACCAACTACATCAACTAAATCTCCTGCTGCAAAAATGTCAATATCTATTTCCTGTCCCAGTTCATATTTGTCTACATCATTGGTACGAAATTCTTTTATATAACGCAATGGCTTAACATTGGCCTTATTAAAATGTCCTTTTAATGGCTTATTGGCCAGCTTCTCTTTTATATAGCCAAAACCCACTTGAATTGCATTATATCCATCTGTCTCCACTTTTTTCTTTTGCAGTACTACACAAGGTCCTGCTTCTACAACAGTTACTGGTACAGCTTTATCATTTTCGTCAAAAATCTGGGTCATACCTATTTTTTTTCCTAATATCGCTTTGCTTACTTCTTGAGCCAACTTAGCTACCTCCTAATCGAGTTTTCTCTGTGATTGGTTGAAAATGGGCCTTTCAACATCACTTCGCTTTTCCGGAATTTTACCGCCGTAAGACTGTATTACCCACTAGTCTTTTAGCACCGGGCCTCGACTATAACTTAATCTCTATATCTACTCCTGAAGGTAGATCCAAGTGCATTAGAGCATCTATAGTCTTAGGATTTGGTTCCAAAATATCTATTAAGCGTTTATGGGTACGCATTTCAAACTGTTCACGAGAATCTTTATTAACATGCGGTGACCTCAATATTGTATAAACGCTCTTCTCAGTAGGTAATGGAATAGGGCCCGATACCTGGGCTCCATTTTTTTTAGCAGTATCAACAATCTTTTGTGATGACTGGTCCAGGAGCTTATGGTCAAATGCCTTTAATCTGATTCTTACTTTTTGCTGGCCACTCACTTTTTACTTAACCTCCTTAGATTGGCTTCAGTTAGTACACGCTGCCGGGTGTTTCGTTACAAGACGTCGATTTCTATTTTATCGACGCCTAATCAGCAATTATTCACTAATACTAGTTACAACACCCGCACCAACAGTTCTTCCGCCTTCTCTTATAGCAAATCTTAATCCTTCTTCTATTGCTATCGGAGTAATTAGTTCGATTGACATCTGCACGTTGTCACCCGGCATCACCATTTCTACTCCTTCAGGCAGTTGGATTACCCCGGTTACGTCTGTTGTTCTAAAATAAAACTGCGGTCTATATCCACCAAAAAACGGTGTGTGTCTTCCTCCCTCTTCTTTGGTTAATACGTATACCTCCGCATTAAACTTGGTTAATGGCTTTATGCTTCCTGGTTTGGCTAGTACCATTCCTCTTTCTACTTCTTTTCTGTCTACACCTCTTAACAAGGTTCCTACGTTGTCCCCTGCTTCTGCATAATCAAGCAGTTTCCTGAACATTTCTACCCCGGTACATACTGTTTTCCTTATTTCTTCTCTCATTCCTACTATTTCTACTTCGTCTCCTACTTTTACCTGTCCTCTTTCCACTCTTCCTGTGGTTACTGTTCCTCTTCCGGTTATGGTGAATACGTCTTCTATCGGCATTAGGAAGGGCTTATCTGTGGCTCTTTCCGGTAATGGAACATAACTGTCTATTGCATCCATTAATTTCCATATCTTCGAACACCATTCACATTCTCTGCTTCCACATCCACATTCTAAGGCTTTTAATGCCGATCCCTGTACTACCGGTATATCATCTCCTGGAAATTCGTATTCGTTTAAAAGTTCTCTTATTTCCATTTCCACCAGTTCTAACAGTTCTTCATCGTCTACCATGTCTACTTTATTCATGAATACCACAATGTATGGTACCCCTACCTGTCTGGATAATAATATATGTTCCCTTGTCTGGGGCATTGGACCATCTGCTGCTGATACTACCAGTATCGATCCATCCATTTGTGCTGCTCCGGTTATCATGTTCTTGATGTAATCTGCATGTCCAGGACAATCTACATGCGCATAGTGCCTGGTCTCTGTCTCATATTCTACGTGAGCTGTGTTGATGGTAATTCCTCTTTCTCTTTCTTCCGGAGCTTTGTCTATCATGTCATATGATGTGGCTACTGCTCCGCCTACTTTTGACAATATCATGGTTATTGCTGCTGTTAATGTTGTCTTACCATGGTCTACGTGTCCTATTGTTCCAATGTTAAGATGAGGTTTTGTCCTCTCAAACTTTGCCTTTGCCATCTTGTCTCTCACCTTTCTTCTTTATTTTAGATAATTGTCCCGTAACGTTTAGCTATAATTGTTTTACTTTTTGATTCGGGTACTTCCGCAAAATTTCTAATTTGCATTGAGAAACTTGCCCTTCCCTGACTGAGTGATCTAAGACTAGTAGCATAACCGAAGGTCTCTGCCAAAGGAATCACACCTTTAATCACCTTACTATCACGGTTTTCTTCAAATCCATATACTTTACCTCGACGGGAATTCAAATCTGCTATAATGTCCCCCACATATTCCTCAGGGCTGATAATTTCGATATCCATTAACGGCTCTAAAAGCACTGGTTCAGCACTACCTAAACCCTGCTTGACTGCTAAACTACCAGCTATTTTAAAAGATTGCTCAGAGGAATCCACCTCGTGATAGCTCCCTCCTACTAAAGCAACCTCAAGATCATCTACGGGATAACCTGCTAATATCCCAGCTTGTAAGGCCTCCATAACACCATCTCTTATCGCTGAAGTAAAATGCTTAGGAATATCTTCGGGACTTGCTTCATCGATAAACCGCTTACCCTGTCCTTCAGGCAATGGACTCAGTCTCAAAATTACATGAGCATATTGTCCCTTAGCTCCAGTTTGTTTTTCAAATCTTGTCTCAGCTTTGGTTGTTTTGTTTATAGTCTCCTTATATGCTACCTGCGGGTTACCTACGTTAGCGTTTACTTTAAACTCTTTTAGTAAACGATCAATAATTATTTCTAGATGTAACTCACCCATTCCGGAGATTATCATCTGTCCGGTACTTTCATTAATTCTGGTTCTAAAGGTTGGATCTTCATCAGACAACCGCTTCAAGCTCTCTTCAATTTTATCTTGATCAGCTTTAGTTTTCGGCTCAATCGCTACATCTATTACCGGCTCAGGAAATTCTATGTTTTCCAGCAATATTGGCTGATGTTCACTACATAGTGTATCGCCGGTAACTGTATCCTTGAGGCCTACCCCGGCTACTATATCTCCTGCTGCGGCGCTAGTAATCTCTTCCCTATGGTTAGCATGCATTTTCAATATTTTGGTTATACGTTCTTTTTTGTTTTTAGCGCTATTAAAAACATATTCGCCAACCTTAATTTGACCGGAGTATACCCTAAAATAAGTTAATTTACCAACATACGGATCTGATGCTACTTTAAAAGCTAAAGCGCTCATAGGAGCATCTATGTTTGCCTCGTTCTTGATTTCCTCGCCATCTTTAATACTTATCCCTTTAACCGGCGGAACGTCCAAGGGCGATGGAAGATACTGCAGTACCGCATCTAAAAGCATTTGTACCCCTTTGTTTTTAAATGATGAACCACAGAGAACTGGCACTAATTTATTTTCTATTGAT